>CAZCIJ010000062.1:0-12736 GCA_964498265.1 uncultured Gaiellales bacterium
CCGAGATGTGCAGGTCGGCGACGGCGCTGCAGAGGGCATAGGCGGCTCCGCGCTCGAAGCGATAGACGGATGTCAGGAGCTCGATCATCTCACGCAGCGCAGCCCGGGCGGCGTCGCGCACGTCCATGGGACGCTGCGGGTGGTCGTCCGTCGGGATGCCGGTGGTCGCGAGACAGCGGCGGGGCGACCCGAACGCCGACTCGTAGCCGAGCCCGGAGAATCGCCGAGCCGTGCCTTTGTGCACGTGACAGCGCAGGGTCACGGCGCCGCTGACCTCGATCGCGGTTCCGGCACATTCGCCGTCTCCCTGGGCGAAGTGGATGTCGCCGACTGAGAGAAGCGCTCCCGGGACCTGGACCTCGAGGAACACGCGGCTACCCTCGGTCAGGCGGCGGACGTCGACGTTCCCTCCGTTCGACCGGGGAGGGATCGTACGCAGGCCTCCTGCGGCGATGGCAGGGATCGCTTCGTCAGGGCACGACGGAGGGACGTCGTGGCCCATCTGCTGCAGACGCGCCTCGCGCTCGAGCTGTGCGTCGAGGAACGCCCGCGAGGGGGCCACCCCGATCACGCCGAGGAACGGGTCTGCCGGGACGCGCACCCCCGGCAGCTCGCTGGAGACCGCCGTCTGGCTGCGGATCTCCCAGGTGACAAGGTACGGGTCGGAGAACTCTTCCGCGAGGAGCCCGAAGCCGGGGATGATCGGCGTGACGCCGAAGTCGGCTGTCTCGTATCCGAGCAGCTCGATCTCGAGGAGGTCTCCCGGTTCGGCACCCTCTATCGCAATCGGACCGGTGAGCGGATGGCCGACGCCGAGCGAGAGGCCGGCGGCATCCGCGTGCCCGCTCGCTCGCCCGAGTTGCGCGTCGAGACCATCGCGCGTCTCGAGCGTCAGGGTCTCCCCCTGCTTCAGGCTCGTAAGCGGGGCAAGCTCCGGATACCAGCGGTTGTGGCCGGTCGCCGGTTCTTCGCGAAGCGGTGAGTCCGCCGCGAGCGAGATCCGACGCCCGCTCATAGCAGCGTGCTCAGCGCTGCGGCCGCGTCCCGACAGAGCCGGGCGTCGTCTCCTGTCCACGTGCGGGGGTGACCGAGCTGGTGCAGGGACAGGATGCCGCGAAGCTCCGCATTCGCATGAATCGGCGTCACGATCTGCGCTCGCATGCCGCCGTAGATGACGAGCATCTCTTGGAAGTGCGGCTCGCCCGAGGCGTTACGGCAGTCGTTCTGGACGACCTGTTCGCCTGTCATGACGCGCTTGACAACGGGCTGGCTCGCCATGTCCGGCGTTTCCAAGCCGCGGATGGAGGGGACCCCCGGTGCGGTTGCCTCGTGGGTCACCGGGTAGACATCGGGCGGCCTGTCCTGGCGAATCGTCACCCGGCTTGCCGCCGTCGCTGCGAGAAGGTTCTCGATCACCCTTTCGATCCGTGGATCATCTGTCATGTGGATCCCTCCTGGACTCGGCCTCCATGACCTCCGGGCGGCGCGAGCAGAAGGCCAGACCGCGCCCGTCACGCGCGAGCGCGGGCGCAACAGCTCGGCCTACTCCCTCTCCAGTCCGGACGTGGCGAGACACCCTACGATGGCCGTGACCGACCGCACCGAGCGCCACCGTTCCGGGGAGGGGTAGGACCGTGTCGTCCGCTCCGCTCAGGCTCGTTGGGGGAGGGGCTGCGCCGCGCCGTGGCCGTGGCGGGCCCGGTGCAGCGTGAACCCCGCGTAACCCCTCCCGGCGATGTCGTCGCACTCCCGCCGGTAGGTTCCGACGCCGCCGACGTAGGGCATGAACATGCGCGGCTTGCCGGGGACGTTCGCGCCCACGTACCAAGAGTCCGCCTGCGGGAAGAGCGTCGCGTCGGCCACCGCGTTCACGTGCTCGACCCACTCGTCCTCCCCGTCGGCGGTCGCTTCGATGCACTCGAGGT
This sequence comes from uncultured Gaiellales bacterium, assembly GCA_964498265.1. Classification (GTDB taxonomy): domain Bacteria; phylum Actinomycetota; class Thermoleophilia; order Gaiellales; family Gaiellaceae; genus CAZCIJ01. The sequence continues at coordinate 1,926 of CAZCIJ010000062.1, forward strand.
CGCGGTCTCGCAGGTATGCGATGCAGTCTCCGATCCAGTCGACGTGCTGCTCGATGGACACCACGACGTTGCTCAGCACCGAGGGGCTTCCCGGCCCGGTGATCATGAAGAGGTTCGGGAAACCCGCCGTCGCGATTCCGAGGTAGGTTCGCGGCCCGGCGGTCCACTTCTCCTTCAGCGAGAGACCGTTCCTGCCGCGGATGTCGATCGCGAGCAGGGCGCCGGTCATGGCGTCGAAGCCCGTCGCGAAGACGATGGCGTCGAGCTCGTACTCCGCGTCGCGCGTTCGAACGCCCGTCGGCGTGATCTCCTTGATCGGCGATCGGCGCACGTCGACGAGCGTGACGTTGTCGCGGTTGTACGTCTCGTAGTACGGGGTCGCGTGCTGGCAGAGGCGCTTCGCGCCGATCGGGAATCCCTTCGGGGACAGGAGCTCGGCCAGCGCCGGATCCTCGACTGCCTCGCGGATCCTGGAGCGGACGAACTCGGCGGCCGTGTCGTTGGCTCTCCTGTCGACGAGCAGGTCCGTGAAGGCAAGCAAGATGGGCATGCCGCCGCCGCTCTCCCAGAGGGCGTCGTACGTCCGCCGCACCTCCTCCGGCGCGACCCCGAGCGCCGACTTCCCCGTACCCTCGCACGAGACGCCGAGAAGCGACTCGCGGGCCGCTTGGCGGAACTCGCCGTAGCTCGCCTTCACCTGCCGCTGCACGTCGGGGTCGAGCGGCCGGTTCTGCGAGGGGACGCTGAAGTTGGCTGTGCGCTGGAAGACGTAGAGGTGGCTTGCCTCCTCGGCGATCTCGGGGATGACCTGGATCCCGGTCGAGCCCGTACCGACGACGCCGACGCGCTTGCCCGTGAAGTCGACGCCCTCCTTCGGCCAGGCGCCGGTGTGGTACCAGTCGCCCTCGAACGCGTCGAGGCCTTCGATGTCCGGCATTTGTCGGGCGGAGAGGCAGCCCGTGGCCATGATGCAGTAGCGGGCCGAGTAGCAGTCTCCGCCGGCGGTCGTGATCGTCCACAGGCTCGTCTGCTCGTCGAAGGTCGCGGCCGTCACGAGCGTCTCGAGCTGGATGTCGCCCCACAGGTCGAACCTGTCGGCCACGTGGTTCAGGTATCTCAGGATCTCCGGCTGCGACGGGTACCGCTCGCTCCAGCTCCATTCCTGCTGCAGCTCCTCCGAGAACGAGTACGAGTAGTCGAGACTCTCGATGTCGCAGCGTGCGCCGGGATAGCAGTTCCAGTACCACGTGCCTCCTACCCCGCCGCCGGCCTCGAGCACCCTTGCCGAGAGCCCGAGCTCGCGGAGGCGGTGGAGCGCGTAGAGACCAGCGAAGCCGGCGCCCACGATCACGGCGTCGAGCCCGCCGGCGAGCGTCGCACCGGCTGCGCGACCTTGCCCTTCTGGCATCGACACCCAGGCAACTTATACCTGACCGCGCGCGCCCGCCGGACGGACCGGTCAGCCGTTCTGCTCGCAGCGAGGGAACCGGGCCGTCGCGTTCCGAGAAGCACGTGCCTCGGCTACACGACGAAGCGCTGTTGCGGACGTTTGCCAAACGGGCGTCGCGGGGACGTGAGTCCCGTAGAGCTCTCGAGCGGGACACGCACGACGGCGCGCATCCGGGATCGCCGCGGTTCTCATGTCGGCGGTGCGAACGCGACGTTTGATCGGACGATCAAATGCCTAGCGCTCGGACGGTCGCCCGCAACGCAGTCTCGGGAGCGGCGTGTTTAGCGAGCCGACCCTCCGGGAAGCGACGTGAGAGAGGCCACGCCCACGGAGGATTGTCATGTCGAAGAACGTCAGCGACCACCTGCTCGAGCGTCTCGGAGCGTGGGGCGTCCGCCGGATCTACGGGTATCCCGGCGACGGAATCAACGGGATCATGGGCGCGCTCGGCCGCGCGACCGACCGCTTCGAGTTCGTCCAGGCCCGCCACGAGGAGATGGCCGCCTTCATGGCGTGCGGCCACGCGAAGTTCACCGGCGAGGTCGGCGTCTGTCTCGCGACCTCCGGACCCGGCGCCATCCATCTGCTGAACGGCCTCTACGACGCGAAGCTCGACCACCAGCCGGTCGTGGCGATCGTCGGCCAGCAGGCCCGTGCCGCGATCGGGGGCTCCTACCAGCAAGAGGTCGACCTGGTATCGCTGTTCAAGGACGTGGCACCGGAATACGTCCACATGGCCTCGGATGCGAGCCAGATCCGCCATCTCGTCGACCGGGCGATGCGGATTGCGGCCGCTGAGCGAACGGTGACGTGCATCGTCGTGCCCAACGACCTCCAGACCGAGGACGCGGTCGAGCGGCCCGAGCGAGCGCACGGGACCATCCACTCCGGCGTCGGCTACGAGCGGCCCAAGGTCGTGCCGCACGCGCACGAGCTCGAGCGCGCCGCCGAGATCCTCAACGCCGGAGAGCGGGTCGCCATGCTCGTGGGCGCCGGGGCGCTCCATGCGACGGACGAGGTCGTCGAGACGGCGGACGTCCTCGGCGCCGGGGTCGCGAAGGCGCTGCTCGGCAAGGCGGCCGTGCCGGACGACCTTTCCTTCGTCACCGGTGCCATCGGCCTGCTCGGTACTGAGCCGAGCTGGGAGCTCATGTCCGGCTGCGACACCCTGCTCATGGTCGGCTCGGGCTTCCCCTACTCGGAGTTCCTCCCCGCCGAGGGCCGGGCGCGAGGCGTGCAGATCGACATCGACGGGCGCATGCTCTCGATTCGCTATCCGATGGAGGTCGGCCTCGTCGGCGACGCTGCGGAGACGCTCCAGGCGCTGCTGCCGCTCCTCGAGCGCAGGCAGGACCGTTCCTGGCGCGAGCACATCGAGGCGAAGGTGGCCGAGTGGTGGGAGACGATCGCCGCTCGGGCGATGGAGGACGCGAATCCGATCAATCCCCAGCGCGTGTTCCAGGAGCTGTCGCCAAGGCTGCCCGACGGCTGCATCCTCGCGGCCGACTCCGGGTCTGCGGCGAACTGGTTCGCACGCAACCTGAAGATTCGGCGCGGGATGATGGCCTCCCTCTCCGGCACCCTCGCGACGATGGGACCGGGCGTCCCCTACGCGATCGCCGCGAAGTTCGCGCACCCCGGCCGGCCTGTGATCGCGCTCGTGGGCGACGGCGCGATGCAGATGAACGGCCTCGCCGAGCTGATCACGATCGCCAAGTACTGGCGCCGGTGGACCGATCCGCGCCTCGTCGTGCTCGTGCTCAACAACCGCGACCTGAACCAGGTGACGTGGGAGCAGAGGGCGCTCGAGGGTGATCCGAAGCTCGAGGCCTCCCAGCAGATTCCCGACGTTCCCTACGCCGGCTTCGCACGGAGCATCGGCCTCGAAGGCGTCAAGGTCGATTCGCCGGACGAGATCGCGGAAGCCTGGGACGCGACGCTTGCCGCCGGACGCCCGGCGGTGCTCGAGGTCGTGACCGATCCCGAGGTGCCGCCGATGCCCCCTCACGTCACGTTCGAGCAGGCGAGGAACTTCGCGCTCGCCGCCGTGCAGGAGCCGGGGAGAGGAGCGATGATCCGGCACGCGCTCCGGCAGCTCGTCGACTCCGTGACGCCCTGACAAGGCGGAGCGTTGGCCATCATCGCGACGCGGAAGGTGGAGGCTGGCGTTCGGGGCCTCTCCATCTCCGTCTTTACGATTCCCACCGAAGCTCCCGAGTCGGACGGCACCTTCGCGTGGAGCTCCACGACGATCGTGACTGTCGAGGCACGTGCGGGCGACGAGGTCGGGCTCGGCTACACCTACGGCGACGCCTCGACAGGCGCTCTGATCGAGTCGCTGCTCGCCCCCGCCGTCGAGGGTCTTGAGGCCCTCGACGTGCGACAGGCCTGGCTCGCCATGACGCGAGCGCTCCGCAACGCGGGCCGTCCCGGCCTCGGCTTCATGGCCGTGGCCGCCGTCGACAGCGCGCTCTGGGACCTCAAGGCGCGCCTGCTAGGAGCTGCGCTCGTCACCCTTCTCGACGCCGCCCATGAGGAGCTTCCGGTCTACGCGAGCGGCGGCTTCACCTCCTACGGGCCAGAGCGGCTGCGTGAGCACTTGCAGACGTGGGTCGCGGAGGGAGTCGAGGGCGTGAAGATCAAGGTGTCGCGTCACCCGGACGAGGATGCGGACAGGCTGGACGCCGCCCGAGAGGCCGTCGGAGCCGAGACGGAGCTGATGGTGGACGCCAACGGAGCGCTCTCGCGCAAGTCGGCGCTCGCCTGGGCCCACCGCCTCCGGAGCGAATGGGGCGTGGCGTGGTTCGAGGAGCCGGTGAGCTGCGACGACCTCGAGGGGCTGAGACTCCTGCGCGACGCCGGGCCACCTGGGCTCGAGATCGCGGCGGGCGAGTACGGCTACACGATCTTCGACTTCCGCCGTCTGCTCGATGCCGGCGCCGTCGACTGCCTGCAGGCCGACGTCACCCGCTGCGGCGGGATCACCGGGCTGCTCGAGGTCGGAGGACTCTGCGCAGCCCACGCGATCGACCTCTCCTCGCACACCGCCCCGGCGCTCTCTGCGCACGCGTTCGCCGCCGTGCGGCGGCTCCGTCACCTCGAGTACTTCTACGACCACGCCCGGGTGGAGTCGCTGCTCTTCGAGGGCGTGCCCGAGCAGCGTGGGGGCAGGGTCGTCCTCGACCGGTCGCGCCCGGGAAACGGGCTCGCCCTCCGGCGAGCCGACGTGGAGCGCTTCGCGGTGTGAGGACCTCTCGCGAGATGTCACCGGTCGACACGCGGGCGCTCGCCCGGCAGCTGCACGAGGCGATCGACGGTGAGGTTCGCTTCGGCTCCGGGAGCCGGGCGCTCTACGCGACGGACGCCTCCAACTACCGCCAGGTTCCGCTCGGCGTCGTCGTCCCTCGCACGATCGACGACGTCGTGGCGACGCACAAGGCGTGTCGGAGTCACGGCGCGCCGGTCACCTGCCGCGGCGCTGGCACGAGCCTCTCGGGCGAGACCGTCAACGCCGCAGTCGTGGTCGACTTCTCGAAGCACCTGTGCGCCGTCGGCGAGGTGGACGTCGAGCGCCGGCTCATCCGCTGCCAGCCGGGTGCGGTGAACGACGCGGTCAACGAGGTCGCAGGGCGGCACCGCCTGCGCTTCGGGCCGGATCCCTCGACGCACGCCTACTGCACGATCGGCGGCAACATCGGCAACAACTCGTGCGGCGTCCACTCCGTTCAAGCGCGGCTCGCCGGGGACGGCGGCCGCACGTCGGACAACGTGCACGAGCTCGAGATCCTCACCTACGACGGCGCCCGCTTCCGCGTTGGCCGCGGCGAGGAGAACGAGCTGGACTCGATCGTCTCGAGCGGCGGTCGCCGAGGCGCGATCTACGCTGCGCTCCGCGACCTTCGCGACCGCTACGCGGACCTGATCAGGGCGCGCTTCCCCGACATGCCGCGCCGTGTCTCCGGCTACAACCTGGACGAGCTCCTACCCGAGAAGGGATTCAACGTCGCGCGAGCCCTGGTGGGAAGCGAGGGTACGTGCGCAACGGTGCTCGAGGCCACCCTCAACCTCATCCCCGATCCGAGCGAGCGCGTAGCGGTCGTCATCGCCTACGACGACATCGCGACCGCCGGCGACTGCGTGCCGCAGGTCATGGAACACGGGCCGATCGGCTGCGAGGCCGTCGACGATCTCCTAGTCTCCAACGAGGAGCGCATGGGGATGCATAAGGAGGCGCTGGCTCGCATGCCGGACGGCGCTGCATGGCTCTTCGTCGAGCTCGGAGGCGAGAGCCGTGAGGAGGCGGAGGAGAAGGCCCACCAGCTCGTCAGAGGCCTCAGTCGCGACGGCGCGTCGGGGCGAGGCGTGCGCATCCTCAAGGATCCGAGCGAGCAGGAGGAGGTCTGGAAGGTGCGCGAGGCGGGTCTCGGCGCGACGGCGTTCCCCACCGACGATCCACGAGACCACCATCCCGGCTGGGAGGACTCGGCCGTCCCGCCCGAGCGGGTCGGGGGCTACGTGCGAGACCTCAGGGACCTCCTCGTGAGACATGGCTACACCGCGGCGCTGTACGGTCATTTCGGGGACGGCTGCATTCACAGCCGCATCGACTTCGACTTCGAGACGGCCGACGGCATCCGGAGGTACCGGGCGTTCGTCGAGGAGGCGGCCGATCTCGTCGTCTCCTACGGAGGCTCGCTCTCGGGCGAGCACGGTGACGGGCAGGCTCGAGGCGAGCTGCTGCCGAGGATGTTCGGCGAGGAGCTCGTCCAGGCCTTCCGCGAGTTCAAGGCGATCTGGGACCCGGACTGGCGCATGAATCCCGGCAAGCTCGTCGACCCGCTCCCGCTCGACGAGCACCTGAGGCTCGGAACGAGCTACGCGCCGCCGAGCGTCGAGGCCCGCTTCGACTATCCGGCGGACGGCGGTGAGTTCGCGCACGCGACCATCCGCTGCGTCGGCATCGGGAAGTGCCGCACGCCAGGAGCGGTGGACGTCATGTGCCCGAGCTACGTGGCGACGAGGGAGGAGATGCACTCCACCCGCGGCCGGGCCCGGCTCCTTTTCGAGATGCTGCAGGGCGAGGTCGTGACGGATGGCTGGCGCAGCGAGGAGATCCACGAGGCGCTCGACCTCTGCCTCGCATGCAAGGGCTGCACCGGCGAGTGTCCCGTCAACGTCGACATGCCGACGTACAAGGCCGAGTTCCTCTCCCACTTCTACGCGCGCCGGCTCAGACCGCGGCATGCGTACGCGTTCGGGCTGATCGACAAGGCTGCGCGCCTCGCCTCGGTCGCTCCGGAGCTCACGAACTTCCTGGCCCGGACCGAGCCGTTCGCTCGCGCGCTGAAGGCAGCGGCCGGCATTGCATCCGAGAGAGCCGTTCCCACCTTCGCGCCCGTCACGCTGCGCCGCTGGTTTCGCGACCGTGGCGGGGCACGCAATCCGGGCGGGACGCCTGTCGTCCTGTGGGCCGACACGTTCAACAACTACCTCCACGCCGACGTCGGAGTTGCGGCAGTCGAGGCGCTCGAGCACGCCGGCTGCCACGTGATCGTCCCGCAGCGCCACCTTTGCTGCGGCCGGCCGCTGTACGACTACGGCATGCTCGGCGTCGCCGAGCGGTATCTGTCGCGGGTCATCGACACGCTACGCGCGGAAATTCGTGCCGGCGTCCCGATCGTCGGGATGGAGCCGAGCTGCGTAGCGGTCTTCCGCGACGAGCTTGGGAAGCTCCTTCCCGACGACCACGACGCCAAGCGGCTCGCCGGGAACGTGTACCACTTCCCCGAGTTCTTCACGAGCGTCGCCGACGGCTATCGTCCGCCGAAGCTCGAGGGGAAGGCGCTCGTCTGGGGCCACTGCCACCAGAAGGCGACGGGCGGCATGGCTTCCGAGCACGAGCTGCTGCGCCGCATGGGCCTCGACGTCGAGCCCCTCGTAGGCGGGTGCTGCGGGCTTGCCGGCTCGTTCGGATTCGAGGCCGGACACTACGACATCTCGATGGCGTGCGGGGAGCAGGCGCTTCTGCCGCGCGTGCGGGAGGCGCATCCTACCGAGCTGATCGTGGCGGACGGGTTCTCCTGCACGACGCAGATCGAGCAGGGTTCGGCGCCGCGGCGGGCCTTGCACGTGGCCGAGGTGATGAAGCTGGCGCGCGAAACGGGAACCGGCAGGCTGCCCGAGTATCCCGAGCGGGCGAAGACGGGCGCCCTGGGGCCGCCACCCACGCGCCGGCGGCGACAGGTCGCCGCCGCGGCGGCGGTCGGTCTTGCCGTCGCGGGAGCGGCAAGGAGGATGCGATGAAGAGCAAGCTGCTGAGCGAGCACCACGGGGAGCGAACGTACGCGCTCGTCTTCGAGCGAGGCGACGAGGCTCTCCGCGGTCTCGAGAGGTTCGCCGTCGAGCACGGGATCTCGGCCGCGCAGTTCACCGGGATCGGCGCGTTCGAGGACGTCACGCTCGGATACTTCGACTGGCAGAGCAAGGACTACGAGCGCATCCCGATCGGGGAGCAGGTAGAGGTCCTCACGCTCGCCGGTGACGTGGCGCTGTCCACAGGCGGGCCCGCGGTCCACGCGCACGTCATCGTCGGCAAGCGCGACGGAAGCGCACACGGCGGACACTTGCTCGAAGCGCACGTTCGCCCGACGCTCGAGGTGATCCTGACCGAGGCGCCGAGGCACCTCCACAAGCGGCTCGATTCGGCGTCCGGTCTTGCGCTGATCGCCCCGGAGCTCTAAGAGAGCTCTCCGGAACGGAGCGGTCTCTTCGCCGAGTCCGACGACTCTCTACCCGGACGTCTCGGGATCCGAAACAACGCTGATACAGCGGCGGCGGCTCTCCCTTCACTAGCCTGGGTGCGTGACGCCGCGCCGGCCCCACTACCGGTTGAGCTTCGCCGTGCTCGCGACGGGCACGCTTGCCTACTCGCTCACGACGGCTCTCGTCGTCCCGGCCCTGCCCGTCATCGAGCAAGAGGTCGGAGCCTCGACCACGCAGGGCGCCTGGCTGCTGACGGCGTTCCTCCTCGCTGCCTCGGTGGCGACGCCGGTTCTCGGACGGCTCGGGGACGTCCTCGGCCGGAAGTGGGTGCTCGTCGCGGTGCTCGCGACGCTCGTCGCCGGGACCGTGATCTCCGCTCTCGCCGACTCGATCGCCGTGCTGGTCGTCGGCCGCGTTGTCCAGGGCGCGGCAGGCGGGATCTTTCCGCTCTCCTTCGGCATCGTCCGGGACGAGTTCCCCCCGGGGCGAATCGCGCTGGGCGTCTCGCTGCTCTCGGCGATGCTTGCGATCGGAGGCGGCGCAGGGATGGTGCTCGCCGGTCCGATCACCGACAACCTCTCCTACCACTGGATCTTCTGGGTGCCGCTCGCCCCGGCGGCCCTCGCCCTGGTGGCCTCCGTCTTCGCGGTCGCCCCATCGCCGGCCAGGAGCTCGAGCCGGATCAACTGGCTCGCCGCGACGCTGCTGTCCGCATGGCTTGTGTGCCTGCTCGTCGCGTTCAGCGAGGCTCCCACGAGGGGGTGGGCCTCGCCGCTCTTCGGCTCTCTCCTCGCCGCCGCGGCCGTCCTCGGGGCCGGCTGGGCGGTCGTCGAGGCGCGTTCGCGGGTGCCCCTCGTCGACATGCGCATGATGCGCCTCCCCGTCGTCTGGCCCGTCAACGCGACAGCGCTCCTGCTGGGAGCGGCGATGTTCAGCACCTTCCTGCTCGTTCCGACCCTCGTGCAGCAGCCGCGCGGCACGGGCTACGGATTCGGCGCCGGCGTGACCCAGTCCGGGCTCTTCCTCGTGGCGGGGACGGTCGCGATCACGCTTGCGAGCACCTTCGCCGCGCGCATCGCCGGGCGCGTCGGCGCGCGCGCGCCGCTGATCGGTGGTTGCGCGATCACGACCCTGGCCATCAGCCTGTACGCCGTCGCACACGCCGAGGCCTGGGAGATGTACCTGGCCAACACCGTGTTCGGCATCGGCGTGGGCTTCGCGATGGCCTCGGTCGCAAACCTCATCGTCCACGCCGTGCCGCTCGACCAGACCGGCATCGCGACGGGGATGAACACGATCATGCGCACCGTGGGCGGGGCGATCGGCGCCCAGATCGCGGCGAGCATCGTCGCGGCCTCGGCCGGTCCGGACGGGCTGCCGGCCGAGTCGGGGTTCGTGGCCGCGTTCGCCTTCTGCGCCCTCGCGGCCGTCCTCGCCGTGGTCACCGCGATCCTCGTGCCGCGGCCCGGCGGCTCGAAGCGCTTCCCGGCTCTCGCCGAGGCGACCGCGGGCTCAGACTAGAGGCTTGCCTCTAGACGGTTGGCGCCCGGCTGGTCCGGCGAGCCGGCGTCGGGGAGGAGTGCCCGCTTCATCACCTTGCCCATCTCGTTGCGCGGCAGCCCGGCGACGAAGTGCACCTCCCGCGGCCGCTTGTGCGAGGCGAGGAGCCCACCGACGTGCGCGGCGAGCTCGTCGGCCGTGGTGGTGGCGTCGGGAGCCCGGACGACCCAGGCGACGACCCGTTCGCCGAGCTCGGTGTCGGGCCGCCCTGCGACGGCGGCCTCGGCCACCGAAGGGTGCTCGAGCAGGGCGGACTCGACCTCCCCCGCCCCGATCCTGAAGCCGCCGCTCTTGATCAGGTCGGTCGCTCGCCGGCCGACGATGCGGAGGAACCCGTTCGCCGCCCGCGTGGCGAGGTCGCCGGTCCGGAACCATCCGTCGCGCATCGCCTCGACGGTGGCCTCTGGACGGTTGAGGTAGCCGGTGAAGAGGTTCGGGCCGCGGACCTGGAGCTCGCCGATCGTCTCGTCGTCGGCAGCTTCGATGGTCGTGGCGTCGTCGTCGACGAGTCGCAGCTCGACACCCGGCAGCGGCGGGCCGACGTACCCGGGGCTCGGCGGGTCGCCGACCCGGACGGACGCGTTCATCAGCGTCTCGGTCATGCCGTAGCGCTCGACGACGGACTGGCCGGTGAGGCGCCGGATGCGCTCATGCTCGGCGGCGGGAAGAGCGGCCGATCCGGACACGAGCAGGCGCGCGCTGCCGAACGCCTCCGCCAGCGAGGCGTCGCTCCCGGCCTGCTGGGCGATGCGGTGGTACATGGTCGGCACGCCGAAGACCATCGTCGCGCCCCGGCGGAGCGCCGAAGCGATCGCGTCGGGTGAGAAACGTCCGACATGCTCGGCCTGCCCGCCGCGCCGGAGGGGTCCGAGGATCCCGAGCACGAGGCCGTGGACGTGGAACAGGGGCAACGCGTGCGCCAGACGATCGCGCTCGGTCCACCCCCAGACGTCGGCGAGCGCGTCGAGGTTGGACGCGATCGCGCGGCGCGGGATCATCACGCCCTTGGGCGGCCCGGTCGTGCCAGAGGTGTAGAGGA
>CAZCIJ010000063.1:0-12675 GCA_964498265.1 uncultured Gaiellales bacterium
CACGACCTACTACTACTACACGATCCTGCGTATGTACCTGGCCGGGCACGAGGACTACAAGGAGATCTGCGAGGACGCCCGGCTCGAGGACCGCGCCCACTTCGAGCTGATCACGCCGCGGATCTACGAGCTCGGCGGGTCGATTCCGTACGACATCCGCGAGTTCGCGGACCGCGCCGGGTGCCCGGACGCCTACCTGCCGGGAACGGAGGACGGCAAGAAGGCGCCTTCCGCGGACGGGGGGCCCAACGCGGCCCAGATCCTCGAGGTGCTGCTCGAGGCCGAACGCTGTGCGATCCGCACGTGGTCTGAGGTCTGCGACCTGACCTTCGGCAAGGATCCGCGGACCTACGACATGGCGGCGCGCATCCTGAACGAGGAGGTCGAGCACGAGGCGTGGTTCATCGAGCTGCTCTCGAAGGAGCGCGACGGCGTGATCCGGCCGTCCGGCCACTTCCGCCGCGGCGCGCCGGGCGAGGCTCCCTACTCCAAGAACGCCGGCTTCTACAACCCCTGAAGCTCCTTGCCCGGATCCTCGGTGCGACTACGAGTGACGCGGAGTGGGCAAGGAGCTTGAGCTTGGGCTTCGCTTTGGATTTCTCCGGATTCTTGGAACGTGCGCGCACGTTCCAAGAATCCGCACACGGAAAAGGCGGAGCCCAAGAAGAAGCTTCCCGCGCTGTGCCGTCGAAGCCCTCCACTGCGTCGTGCGCGGGAAGCAGCTACTCCGTCACCTTCGAGCTTCCGGACGGAAGCCTCCGGACCGTGCGGGCGGACGCCGAGGAGCACATCCTCGACGCCGCCCGCCGGTCCGGTCTCGACCTGCCGAGCGCGTGCGAGCAGGGCTGGGATCTCGCCTGCGCGGTGCGCGTGCTCGAAGGCCGGGTCGATCACGCCGACGCGCGCCGCTACTTCCCCCAGGACGAGGCGGCGGGGTTCGCCCTGATCTGCACGGGGAAGCCGCAGAGCGACCTGCGCCTCGTCACCCACCAGAGCGAGGCGATGCGCGAGCACCGCCGCCGGAGCGGGCTTCCCGCCCCCCGGGGCTCCTGGGGCGCCCGCATGCCGCGGCCATGATCGAGGTGTCCCACTACGAGTGCGTGCTGCCCCGCCTTCCGCGATCGCTCGTGATCGAGAAAGGCCGGGACGGCCCCTACGCCGTCGCCGTCTCGCGAAACGGCCGCGTGCTCTTCCTCTCCGAGCGCCCGCTGGGCGACCTCGCCGGACGGCAGGTCGTGCTCGCCGTCCGCCCCTGGCTTCGCTCCGAGGGAGGCGCTCGGCGCACACGCGGAACGAGCGTGCTCGTGCGCATGCGAGCCCCTGCGCGTCACGCCGTGACGCCGACCGAGGCGGTGGTCGCTCCCGCCGCTCCCGGCGCGTGCCTCGCGTGCCTGCCCCTGTCGCCGCGCGGCGTGCTCGCCTTCGTGACTCAGTCCCCCAACCCGTCAGCGCCGGCCCGCGCCTGACCTCGCCGGGAGATCGGACGGTGTCGTCCCCGTTCAGGGACGCTCGTGCCGGACGAGGTCCTCGTAGCTCCCCGGCTCGCGAGCCACGCGCCAGGAGGCGCCGTCGACGAGCACCTCCGCGCAGAGCGGGCGGGCGTTGTACGTCGAAGCCATGACACGGCCGTAAGCGCCCGCGTAGCCGATCGCGACGAGATCGCCGGGCTCGGGCAGGGGAAGCTCGCGGCCCCGCGCGAAGAAGTCGCCGCTCTCGCAGACCGGGCCGACGACGTCGACCGCGCCGCGCGGCCTCGCGTCCGTCGCAGCGACGACCTCGATGGGGTGCTCGGCTCCGTACAGGGAGGGGCGGATGAGGTCGTTCATGCCGCCGTCGCAGACGGCCACGCGCGCGCCGGACACGTCCTTGACGTAGAGGACGCGCGTGACGAACGTCCCCGCAGGGGCGATGAGGTATCGGCCGGGCTCGAGCACGAGCACGGCCCCGAGGCCGGCCGCGATCCGGCCGAGCTCGGCCGTGTAGCGCTCGACGTCGATGCCGTCGCCGCCCGCATAGGGGACGCCGAGGCCGCCGCCGACGTCGAGGTCGCGGAGCTCGATACCGTCCGCCGCCAGCTCGTGCCAGACCTCGGACGCACGCGCGGCCGCCGCGAGGATCGGGGACGGGTCGAGGATCTGCGAGCCGATGTGGAAGGAGATGCCCACCGGAACGAGCGCGGGGTGGTCCGCGGCGCGCCGGAGCTCCGCCTTCGCAGCGTCCTCGGGCAGCCCGAACTTGCTCGTCGCCTGTCCGGTACGCACGTAGGCGTGCGTGTCGGGCTCGATGCCCGGGTTGAGACGCAGGCTGACGGGTGCCACGCGCCCGAGCGCGGCCGCCTCCTCGGCGACGACGTCGAGCTCGCCGGGGGACTCGACGTTCAGCGATCGCACGCCCGTCTCGAGCGCGGACCGGATCTCGTCCCTTCTCTTGCCGACGCCGGAGAAGACGATGCGCTCACCGAGAAAGCCGGCCCGGAGACCCTTCCACAGCTCGCCGCCCGAGACGACGTCGAGGCCGAGCCCTTCCTCGCGCGCGATCGCGAGCAGCGCGAGCGCGTCGTTGGCCTTGGCCGAGTAGCAGAGGAGATGGTCCGTCGCGGCGAGCCGGTCTCGGAGCTCGGCGATGCGGCGGCGGAACACCTCGGCGTCGTAGACGTAGAAGGGCGTGCCGACCGACTCGGCGATCTCCTTGAGCAGCTGCATGCGCCCAGGCTACGAGGACAGGCGAGCTCGCGCGTCGGCGATCGCCGCGCGGACGCCGCCGGGCCCCGGGGCCGGACGCGACTCGACGCTCTCCCGAGGCGACCGCTCCGAGGCGAACGAGCCTTCGCGTACGGCTCGCGCGACGGCCTCGTGCCCGTCCCGGAACGCCGTCCCCTCGCGTACGAGGTCTTCCGCGGCGTCGGTCGCGAGGAGGAGCGGATCGGACGCCGCTCGCTCCAGGCGCTCTCGGTCGAACTCGACGCTCGAGACGAGCGTCGCGACGGCGGCGAGGGCTCGGCGGACGTCTCGCCGAGCCGCGAACACGGGAGGCTTGTCCTCCTGGAGGTCGAGGTTGTAGGCGAGGGGGAGTCCTTTGAGGGTGGCCAGCAGGCCGGCAAGCCGTCCGAGCGCCGCGCCGGCCTTCCCGCGCGCCAGCTCGGCGACGTCCGGATTCAGCTTGTGCGGCATCATCGACGAGCCGGTGGCTGCCGTCTCGGGGAGGCGCACGAAGCCGAACTCGGCCGTCGACCAGAGGCAGAGCTCCTCGCCGATCCTCGAGAGGTGCGAGAAGAGCACCGCGACCGCGTAGAGGTAGTCGAGCGCGAAGTCGCGGTCGGCGACGGCGTCGAGGGAGTTGCGCGCCTGACGAGGCGGCGGCGGCAACGGAAGCGTCGAGCCCGCGAGCGCGCCGGCGCCGAGCGGGAGCGGCGCGGCGTGTCGCGAGGCGAGCTCGAAGCGCCCGCCGTCTCGCTCGAGCATCTCGATCCAGGCAAGGAGGTGATGGCCTACGGTGACGGGCTGCGCCCGCTGGAGGTGCGTGTAGCCGGGCATCAGCGTCTCCGCCTCCGCCTCCGCTCGGTCGAGCACGGCGAGAGCGAGCGACCTGATCCCGGCGGTCGCCTCCTGGCACGCGTCCGTCACGTAGAGCCGGAACGCGGTCGCGACCTGGTCGTTGCGGGAGCGCCCGGCGTGGACCTTGCGTCCGACGGATCCGAGCGCGAGCTCGATGGCGGTGTGCAGGTCCTCTGCGTCCGGGAGAGAGGCTTCGCCTCTCTCCCGGATATCGGCGAGCTTCGTCTCGATCTCGTGAAGCTCCGCGGCCGAGAGCACGCCCGCCTCCTGCAGCCGGCGTGCGTGAAGGAGCGTCCCCTCGCAGTCGTAGGGAAGGAGCTCGACGTCCTCGGCGCGCAGGAAGTCGGCAACCTCGGGCGTGAGGCGGTTGCCGCCGGTCCTGCCGGCCCAGAGCGTCACCGTCGTTGCTCGTCAGGGCGGCGCAAGCGCCGCCCCTACGCCGAGATGGGCCCGCGTCTAGCCGCCGCCCGGCCACGGGCGGCGGCGAGCTCGGTTTCGAGCGCGGCGATCTGGATGAAGCCCTCGGCCGCCTGGTGCGGAAAGGTCTCGCCCGTGGCGTAGGAGGCGAGCGTCTCGGCGTAGAGGGCATGCTCCGAGCGACGGCCGTCGACGACCGCGACGCCGGGCCGCAGCTCGACGCGCACCTCGCCGCCGACGAGCTCCTGGGTGCGGTCGACGAACGCGTCGATCGCCTCGCGCACCGGGCTGAACCAGAACCCGTCGTACACGGCCTCGGTCCAGCGAACCTCGAGCTCGCGCTTCAGCCGAAGCTCGGCCTTCGTGAGCACGAGGTCCTCCAGCGCCCGGTGGGCGTCGATGAGGACGAGGGCCGCGGGCGCCTCGTAGACCTCGCGGCTCTTGATGCCCACCGCACGGTTCTCGATCTGATCGATGCGGCCGATTCCGTAGGCGCCGGCCCGCCGGTTGAGCTGCGTCACGAGCTGGGCCAGCGGGAGCTCCTCGCCGTCGAGCGAGATCGGGAGGCCCCGGTCGAAGCCGACGACCACCTCGGATGCCGCCGGGGCGGCAGCCGGATCGGACGTCAGCAGATACGCGTCGTCCGGCGGCGCGATCCAGGGATCCTCGAGCATCCCGGCCTCGATCGAGCGTCCGAACAGGTTCTCGTCGATCGAGTAGGGTGAGCTCTTCGTCGCCGTGATCGGGATGCCGCGGTCGAGGGCGTACTGGATCTCCTCGTCCCGCGTCCAGATCCGGTCGCGCAGCGGCGCGATCACTCTCACGCCGGGGTAGTTGGCCTTGAAGGCGAGCTCGAAGCGCAGCTGGTCGTTGCCCTTCCCGGTGCAGCCGTGGACGACGGCCTCGGCGCCGAGCTCGAGCCCGAGCGAGGCGATCGCCTCGGCGATCACCGGCCTCGAGAGGGCGGAGACGAGGGGGTAGCGCCCCTCGTACAGGGCGTTGGTCTTGAGCGCCTTGGCGACCTGAACGCTCGCGAAGGCGTCCTTCCGGTCGAGCAGAAGGACGTCGTCGGCGCCGGCGGCCTTCCCGCGCAGCTGCGCCTCCTCGAGGTCGAACGCCTGGCCGACGTCGACGAGGACGGCGACTACCTCGTCGAAGCCGTAGTCCTCCTTCAGCCACGCGATCGAGCAGACCGTGTCGAGACCGCCCGAATACGCGAGAACGGCTGTCCTGGTCATGGCTACGCTGCTCCTTCCATCGTGTACCCGTGCAGCGTCCGGCGCAGCTCGGTGCCTGCGACGCCCTCGCGCGCGACGACGAGAATCGTGTTCTCGCCGGCGACGGTTCCGATCACGTCCGGGTGGCCGGCCTCGTCGATTGCGTCTGCGAGCGGGGTCGCGTAGCCGCGCGGGGTGGTGACGACGACGAGGTTGCCGCTGGCGTCGAACGACAGGGCCCAGCGGCGCAGGGCGAGCGCGAGCTCGCGGAAGCCCCCGCCGTTGCTCGCCCCGGGCGGTGCGTACACCAGGCGCCCGTTCGACCCCCTGATCTTGCGCAGGCCGAGCTCTGCGACGTCGCGCGACACCGTCGTCTGCACGACCTCGTATCCCAGGTCGCGGAGCGCCTGCGCCAGCTCGACCTGCGTCGCGAGCTCCCGCTCGCGCACGAGCTGGAGGATCGCTCCCTGCCGCTCCCGCCTGTTCACCGCGCTCCCTTTGTGGGGGTCGGGCATGCCCGGCCCCCACAAGGAATCGGTGGCCTCGTGTTCATCGCGCCAGCACCTCGGTCAAGATCGAGAGCGCCTGGTCGACCTCAGCCTCGTCGACGACGAGCGGCGGCGTGAGGCGGAGCACGCGCTCGCCGGCGGTGCCGACGACGAGCCCGGCGGCGAGGCACGCCTCGACGACGGGCCCGGCGGGCCGGTCGAGCTCGCACCCGAGCATGAGCCCTGCGCCGCGCACCTCTCGAACCGCCTCCAGGCCTGCAAGGCCGGTCGCCAGGCGCTCGCCCAGCGCGCGCACGTTGTGCAGCAGCTCGTCGTCGAGCTCCTCGACGACGGCGCACGCCGCGGCGCACGCGACGGGATTCCCGCCGAAGGTCGAGGCGTGATCGCCCGGCGAGAACCCTCCGGACGCGGCTTCCGAGACGAGCAGCGCTCCGATAGGCAGCCCGTTGGCCAGCCCCTTGGCGAGCGCCACGACGTCCGGCCTGACGCCCAGCTGCTCGTACGCGAAGAACGTGCCGGTGCGCCCGAGCCCGCACTGGACCTCGTCGTAGAGCACGAGGGCGCCGCATCCGCGCGCGACGGACGCGGCCGACTCGAGGAAGGCCTGTGTCGCGGGGTAGATTCCGCCCTCCCCCTGGACGGGCTCGACGAGGATGGAGGCCACGTTGTCGTCCGCAGCCGCGGCGGCGAGCGACTCGGCGTCGTTGAGCCGAGCGAAGCGCACGTCGGGCACGAGCGGACCGAATCCTTCCCACTTGCCCGGCTGGCCTGTGGCGGACAGCGCGCCGAGCGTCCGTCCGTGGAAGGAGTTCTCGAGCGCGATGATCCCGGTCTTCCCGGTCGCCTTGCGCGCGTACTTCAGCCCGGCCTCGATCGCCTCCGCTCCCGAGTTGCAGAAGAACGCCTGGGCTCCGCCGAACCGCGCCGACAGAAGCTCCGCGAGCTCCGCCATCGGTCGCGTCCAGAAGAGGTTCGAGACGTGCCAGAGCCGGTCGAGCTGCGCGTGCGCGGCCGCCGTGACGCGAGGGTGGCAGTGCCCGAGCCCCACGACGGCGATGCCCGCGAGGAAGTCGAGGTAGCGGCGACCGTCGTCCCCGACGAGCCAGGCGCCCTCGCCCCGCTCGAACTGGACCTCTTGCCGTGCATACGCGGGCAGGAGGGGGGCATCGTAGGGGCGGGGCTTGCCCCGCCCGGGCGACGCAAGCGTCGCCCCTCCATGATCCGAGTGAGTCATGCGAGAACTGCGGTCTCGCCGATCTCGGCGCGCATGCCGAGGCGCGCTGCTCGCACGGCGGCCTCGAGCTTCGGCACGATCCCTCCCTGGAACGCGCCGCCGTCGAGGAGACGGTCGGCCTCGTCGGCGCCGATCGAGGCGACGACGCCGCCGTCGATCAGCACACCCGGTACATCTGTCACGAAGAGAATCCGCTCCGCCCCGAGGCCGGCAGCGAGGGCTACCGCGGCCTCGTCGGCGTTGACGTTGAGCGGCCCCTTCGCCAGGGGAGCGACGACCGGGATCCGACCGTGCCGAAGCGCGCTCGTGACGAGCGCAGGGCGACTCGGCAGAGGATCACCGACGAGGCCGAGCTTTGGAGCCTGTTGCGCTTCGAGGCCGATCTCGTCGCCCATGAGACCGACGGCGCGGGGGCCGATGGCGGCGCAGAGCGCCGCGTTCACCTCGGCCAGGGACTCGCGGACGACCTCGACGGCCTCCGCGGTCGTGAAGCGCCTGCCGTTCACGAACCTCACCTCGAGGCCGCGCCGCTGCATCTCGGCCGAGATCTGCGGCCCGGCCCCGTGCACGACGACGACTTCGTGGCCGGCGGCCACGAAGTCGTTAACCGCGTGGGCCGCCGTTGCCCCTGCAGAGGCCCCACCCGCCTTAGTCACCAGGCGGCTCACGTGGTGTACTCCGCGTTGATCCGCACGTAGTCGTAGGTCAGGTCGGAGGAGAGGTAGGCGGCCGCTCCGTCGCCGAGTCCGAGGTCGAGCTCGATCCGGCACAGGGCGCCCGAGAGGTCGGGGTCGGCCCCCACGGGGCTTCCCTCCGCGAAGACCGTGGTGCCGTTGAACCGGAGCGTCGCCCGGTCGGGATCGAGCTGCGCGAAGCCGCCGTTCCAGGTCGCCGATCCGGCTGCAGCCAGGACTCGGCCCCAGTTGGGGTCCCGGCCGAACGCCGCCGTCTTGACGAGCGGAGAGGTCGCGATGCGCTTGGCGATCGCCTCGCCTTCGCGATCGTCGACCGCACCGCCGACGTGCACCTCGAGGAGCATCGTGGCGCCTTCGCCGTCCGTGACGATCTGCCGCGCCAGGTCGCGACAGACCTCGCCGAGTGCAGCTGCGAAGGACGCGTCCGTCTCGGGCGAGCGGACGGTCCCGGACGCGCCGTTCGCGAGCAGGAGCACCGCGTCGTTCGTCGAGCAGTCGCCGTCGACCGAGATGCGGTTGAAGCTCTCGTGGACGGCCGGGCGCAGAAACGCGATCGCTTCTCCCTCCTCCAGCGGGTAGTCGGTCGTGACGACGGCGAGCATCGTCGCGAGGACGGGGTGGATCATCCCGGCGCCCTTCGCCATTCCGCCGACGGTGAAGCCGTCACGGCTCACGGCGGCCTCCTTCGGTGCGGTATCCGTCGTCATGATCGCCTCGGCAGCGTCGCGCCCTCCCTGGAAGGAGAGACCGCGGGCTGCGGTGCGAAGGCCGGTCAGCATCTTCTCGAGCGGGAGCCGGATGCCGATCACGCCCGTGGAGAGAACGAGCACCTCCTCGGTGCGGAGGTCGAGCAGCCGGGCCGCTTCGGCCGCCGTCGCGATCGCGTCCAGCTCGCCCCGCCGACCCGTCGCGGCGTTTGCCGAGCCCGAGTTGACGAGGACCGCCTGCGGCGCCGCGGCCTCGAGGTGCGCCTTGGAGACGAGGACGGGCGCAGCCTGCACCCGGTTGGCCGTGAACATCGCCGCGCCCGTGGACGGGGCCTCCGAGCGCACGAGTGCGAGGTCCTTCGAGTGCCGCCGCATCCCGGCGTGAATGCCCGCTGCGACGAAGCCCTTCGGTGCCGTCACGCCGCTCTTCGGTGCCGTCACGCCGCTCATACGAGCACTCCCGCCAGCCGCAGGCCGGCCGTCTCGTCGAGCCCGAGCGCGAGATTGGCGTTCTGCACGGCCTGGCCGGCGGCGCCCTTGCCGAGGTTGTCGATCGCGCAGACGACGACGGCGAGCGCGGTCGCCCGGTCTGCGTACACCGCGACCTCGGCCGCATCGGTGCCCTGGACCCGCGACAGCTCGGGGTCGACGCCCTCGGGGAGCACGGCGACGCACGGCGTGCTCGCGTAGGCCTCCTCGAGGCGCTCGCGCACCGCGGCGGCGCTCGCTCGCGCGTAGCAGGTGGCGATCAGCCCGCGGCGCACCGGCAGCAGATGCGGCGCGAAGCACACCGGAAAGCCGAGCGCCTGCTCGATCTCGGGCTCGTGCTGGTGGCGGCCGACGCGGTAGGGCGAGACGTTCTCGAGCACGAAGCCCGCGTGCGAGCTCGG
The DNA here is from genome assembly GCA_964498265.1 of uncultured Gaiellales bacterium. Taxonomy (GTDB): domain Bacteria; phylum Actinomycetota; class Thermoleophilia; order Gaiellales; family Gaiellaceae; genus CAZCIJ01. The sequence goes on from CAZCIJ010000063.1 coordinate 9,224, forward strand.
CTTGAGGGCGCGTCCGGCGCCCGAGACCCCGGACTTCGCGTCGACGACGACGGCGGCCTCCGGGTCGACGAGGTCCGCGATCGGCGCCAGGGCGAGGATGGCGGCGGTCGCGTAGCAGCCGGGGTTCGCGATCAGCCGTCCCGCCGGAGGCGTGAGCTCCGGGATCCCGTAGCACCAGCCCGACAGCTGCTCGGGGTGAGGGTGGGCGAACCCGTACCACGCGTCGTAGAGGGCCGGGTCGGTGAGCCTATGGGCGCCGGAGAGGTCGACCACGACCGCGCCGGCCGGCGGCTCGAGCGCCGCCGCCTCCTCATGCCCGAGGCAGAGGAAGACGGCGTCGGCGCCGCTCTGAAGCGCCTCGCCGTTCGGCACGAACGCCGGCGCTGCGGCCGCTCCGTTGCGCGTGAGCCTGGGGTCGAGGGCGCTCGCGGGCCTGCCGGCGAGCGAGTCCGACCCCAGAGCCGAGAGCTCGAGCTCGGGGTGTCGCAGGACACGATCGAGCGTCTCCTGGCCCGAGTACCCCGACGCGCCGATGATTGCAGCATATGCCATCGTTTCGCGTATTATGCAGAGCGCGCATGGAAAACGCAACCGGAGCGAGAACCGCGAGCCTCGTGCTCGAGGACGGATGCGTCTTTTCGGGACGGGCCGTCGGCGCGCACGGGGTCTCCGCCGGCGAGGTCTGCTTCACGACGTCCATGGCCGGCTACGAGGAGGCGGTCACCGACCCGAGCTACCACGCCCAGGTGCTCGCGTTCAGCTACCCGCTCGTCGGCAACTACGGCGTCGACGCGGCGCACCTCGAGTCGGAGCGAGTCTGGACGCGCGGCGTCGTCATGCGCCGGGCCCGCCCGGCCTGGGCCGCATGGCTGGCGGGGCGGGGGGTGGTGGCGCTCGAGGAGATCGACACGCGCGCTCTCGTGCGCCACATTCGGTCCGAGGGCGCGATGCGCTGCGCGCTCGGCGAAGAGGATCCGGAGCGGCTGCTGGCGAGGGCGCGCGCCGAGCCGCACCTCGACTACGAGCGCGGGCTCGCCGAGCCGGGGCTCATGGCGCCGCCGCTCGCGATGGAGGCGGGGACGACGAGCCCGTACACGGTGGGCGCGGGCCCGCGAGTCGTCGTCGCCGACTTCGGCTGCAAGCGCTCGATCGTCCGGCGGCTTGCGGCCGCCGGCCTCGAGGTCGTCGTGCTCCCTCCGGCGAGCGACGCGGACTCGATCCTCTCGCTCGATCCGCGCGCCGTTCTCGTCGGCAACGGCCCGGGCGATCCCGCTCAGCTCGGAGGAGCCGTCGAGACCGTCCGGGGCCTGCTCGATCGGGTTCCCCTGTTCGGCGTCTGCCTCGGCCACCAGCTGCTCGGGATTGCGCTCGGGCTGCGCACCTTCAAGCTCCCCTTCGGCCATCGCGGCGCGAACCACCCCGTCCGCGTGCGCGACACGAGCCGCGTGCTCGTCACCGTCCAGAACCACGGCTTCGCCGTGGAGGCCTCGGACGACCGGCTGGTGAGCCATGTCTCGCTCAACGACGGGACCGTCGAGGGCCTCGAAGGGGACGGGTTCTTCTCGCTCCAGTTCCACCCGGAGGCGGCGCCGGGCCCGCTCGACGCGCTGCCGTTCTTCGACCGCATCGCAGAGGCGTGCCGAGGCGCGAGGATCTTCGCAGCATCCTGATCGTCGGAGCGGGGCCGATCCGCATCGGCCAAGCGTGCGAGTTCGACTACTCGGGATCCCAGGCCTGTCGCGTGCTGCGCGAGCGCGGCTATCGCGTCGTGCTCGTCAACTCGAACCCCGCGACGATCATGACCGATCCCGAGTGGGCGGACGCCACCTACATCGAGCCGCTCGACCCCGAGGCGGTGACCGCCATCGTCGAGAAGGAGCGCCCGGACGCGCTCCTCCCGACGCTCGGGGGCCAGACGGCGCTGAACATCGCCGTGCAGCTGGGCGACGCGGGCGTGCTCGACCGGTTCGGCGTGGAGCTGATCGGAGCCGATCTCGACTCGATCTTCCTGGCGGAGGATCGGCGGAGGTTCCGCGATGCCATGCTCTCGGCGGGTCTGGCCGTGCCCGAGAGCGTCGTCGTGCAAGCCCTCGAAGAGCTGCCGCCGGGGCTGACGCCAGCGGTCGTCCGGCCGGCGTTCACCCTCGGGGGGAGCGGGGGAGGCCTGTGCCGCACCGAGGAGGAGCTGCGGCGCCAGGTGGCGCTCGGGCTGCAGCGGAGCCCGATCTCCGAGGTGCTCGTCGAGCGGTCGGTCGAGGGCTGGCAGGAGTTCGAGCTCGAGGTGATGAGCGACCGCGCCGGGAACTGCGTGGTCGTCTGCTCGATCGAGAACCTCGATCCGATGGGGGTCCATACCGGCGACTCCTGGACGGTGGCCCCGCAGCAGACGCTGCCCGATCCCGAGTATCAGCGTCTGCGAGAGGCGGCCTTCGCGTGCGCGCGCACCGTCGGGGTCGCCACGGGCGGCGCGAACGTCCAGTTCGCCTACGAGCCGCGGAGCCGCGAGCTCCTCGTGATCGAGATGAACCCGCGAGTCTCGCGCTCGTCCGCGCTCGCGTCGAAGGCGACGGGCTTTCCGATCGCGAAGCTCGCGGCGCTGCTTGCCGTCGGCTACACGCTCGACGAGCTGCCGAACGACATCACGGGCAAGTCCAGCGCCGCCTTCGAGCCTGCCCTCGACTACGTGGCCGTCAAGGCGCCTCGCTTCGACTTCGCGAAGTTCCCCTGGGTCGAGCCCGGGCTCGGCACCGAGATGCGCGCGATCGGCGAGGCGCTCGGGCTCGGTCGCACGTTCCCGGAAGCCTTCCTCAAGGCGCTCGAAGGACGTGAGGATCCCGACCTCTCGCTCCCCGAGATCCCGGGTCTCCACCCGTACTTCGAAGCCGAGTTCGAGGCGATCCGGGCGGCGGAGCGACGCCTCGCGCAACAGTGGGGTCAGGTCTCTGACCCCGTTGCAGACCCCGTTGACCCCATCGGAGAGGCGAAGCGCTTCGGGCTCCCCGACTCGCGCATCGCGCGCGTGCTCGGGATCGGCGAGGACGACGTGCGCCGGCTCCGCACTCGACCGGCTCGCCTCGCCGTCGACTCCTGCGCCGCCGAGTTCGAGGCCCGCACGCCGTACTTCTACCTCTCGTACGAGCTGGGCGATCCCATGGAGATCGGCCTGGGGGAGGGGAACGCCGAGTCCTCGCGGGCAGCTCACGACGAGCCGGGCCTCGCGCGGCCGCCGGGTAGCCGGGAACCATCGCGGGCCGTCCTCATCCTCGGCTCGGGGCCGAACCGGATCGGCCAGGGCATCGAGTTCGACTACTGCTGCGTCCACGCGGCGCAGGCCTTTCGCCGGCTGGGCTACGAGTCCGTGCTCCTCAACTCGAACCCCGAGACCGTCTCGACCGACTATGACACGTCGGATCGCCTCTACCTGGAGCCGGTCACGCTCGAGCGCGTGCTCG
>CAZCIJ010000064.1:0-431 GCA_964498265.1 uncultured Gaiellales bacterium
CGCCCAACCAAGCCATTTCCGGGCTACGGCCCACGGGCACCCTGATCCCCCGGCAACGGGGACAGGCGGTGGCGCTGCTCGACGCCCACCTCGAGCGGGCCGACGTGCGGGCGAGGCTCGCGCCGCCGTGGCTTGATGGCTCCGAGGCGGGCGGGTCCACCGCGGCGAGGTTCCCGAGAGCTCTGTCCCGGATGGACGTGCGAGAGTGCGATGATGACGCCACAGGGCGTGCACTCGAGAGGTCGACGCCGCGCTCCTGCCGCTACACGGGTGGTATCGGCGCTGCCTCGAGTTCCATGAGGCGAGTTCGCTTTTGTCGGAGGCCGAGCGGGCCGGAATGGAAGTGAGCCAGGCACAGTTCGAGCTTAACGGAGCCAGAAACGCCTTGGTCAGTGCGCGGGCGACGATTCACAGTTTCTCTGTGGAGGAGG
>CAZCIJ010000064.1:441-12629 GCA_964498265.1 uncultured Gaiellales bacterium
AGAGCGCCATCGGTTCCAGACCGACCGAGCGGACAAGCTCGGGACTGAGCGCGTTTGCCCCAACCGCGGCGATGCTCGCCGCGATCGCAAGTAGCACCGGCAAGGCAAGCGGATGCCGCCGATACGCGGCAAACCCCCATAGCGCGAGCACGCACACCATTGTCAGCGCCTCAGAAACCATGATTGCTCCGATGCCGGCGTGGCCTGCAGCGACCACGGCGACGTAGGCGAAGAGCCCGGCAAGGCGCAGTAGCCAGAAGACGCGAGCTCGAGCGGGGCCAAGCACCTCGGCCACGCTTGCCGCAAGCAGATACGAGACCGCAACGACGACGATCACGCTTATCATCGGCCAGCTCACCTGGGCAACCGACTCCCACTGAACGAGCACGCCATGGTGTACCGCGCCCGCCAGTGCCGCTACGCCAAACCACAAGAACGCCGCCGGCCAGTAGCCGTGCTCCGCCCGTGAGCCTCGCAGCCGTATCGCAAGCAGCACCGTGACGGCGCCAAGCGCAAGATCCGTCAGCGAAAGCGCCGGCTCCACAGGCACGCTCTCAGGCTACCCGGTACGACGCACGGCGGGTAGCGTCCCATAGCGTGGTGTAGGAGCGCGTCGGGTCGCCGTCCGCTCGGGATCGTGGCGGCCCCTCGGCCCGACGAGCGCGACCAACTCCGCCTCCATGAGCTCCTCCACGACCTTGAGCCCAACCCCGACCGAGAACGCGAGAAGGCTCTCGCGCACCCAGCCGGCCAGGTCGTCGAGGGCAAGCTGCACCTCGCCCGGCAGGCTCAGCCCACCCAGGCGGTTACAGTCGGCGATCCGGGGACCGCGGTACCTTCCCACCGTGCGGTTCCCCCTGCCGAGTGGCTTCGACCCCCCCTCCCGCACGACGAGCGGGAGGGGACCGAGGACCGCCCCCAAAATCGACCGAGCTCGGGACGAGCTCGGCGCTGGTCGCGGCCGCGGATCAGATTCGTGAACTCCGGCTCCAAGGGCCGGCTGCGACAGAGAAGTCGTGCCAGTCCGCTGCCGAGTCGCATCGCATCCAGCGCTGCAACGCAGACGGCCTGTTGCCGGTCAGTCTCGGCGCACCCTTACGACGTCGTAGTCGAGGTTGGCCGTTCCGGTGCCGCCGAGGAAGGGCGGGAACGCGTCGTCGAAGCGGGCGTTGACCAGGTAGAGGCTGTTACCGAACAGTGCCGCCGTCGTGGGGACGTCGAAGAGGCCGCTCGTGATCGTGTCCGTGATCTCTCCTTCTGCCAGATCGGCCGAAAGCGAGACAACCGCGACCTGGTTGAGGAAGTTCTGTACGACGTAGACAGTCTTGCCGTGCAGCACGATGCCGTCACCGAAGGGAACGGTGTCAGCCCCCAGATCGATCTCGGTGGCCTGGCCGGTGGCCGGGTCGATGCGATAGAGCAGCCCCAGCGTCGAGTGCACCGCAACGAGCGTTTTGCCGTTGGAAGTTACATCGATGCCGTTGAGGTTGATCGGGAGAGGATCTGCCTCTCCGACGAACTCGAAGTCGCCGGACAGCGGAATGGCCACGGCTGGCCCATCGGGTGTACCGCGCTTCGTGAGCGGTACCCTCCACAGCACCGCAGCCAACGAATCGGTGACATACAGCGCGTCACGGGCCACGACCACGTCGTTCGGGAACTGCGCCCCAGCGAGCGCGAGCTCATGGACCAGTTCTCCTGTGTCGCTGTCGAATCCGAATACTGCGCCGGCGCCAGCGCTGAACCCGACGCCCCAGAGCAGCCCAGAGCGAGTGTCGAACGAGAGCCCTGCCACTGCGCGGCCAGGACTGCCCCCGGCCAGGACAGCCCCTTCGCCTGTCCGTAGATCTCCCTTGTAGATCGCGCCATCCAGCAGCGATCCAACATAGAAGCCGTGGCCGTTCCCGACGGCGATCCCCTCCGGGTAGAAGTTGACCGGCAGCGGCACCGTTTCGGGATACACGCCCGCGCCTGCCACCGGGACGGCGGCAGGTCCTGCGATCGCGACTGTTGCAACCGTGAGGGCGGACAACAGAACGGCGAAACGCCTCATGAGAACTCCTTCGCTCACCGATAACCGTCGCAGTTCGAAGCCGAGCGTGTCAAGCGACGTCACGCGTATCAGCGACGCGCACAGAGCGACGCGCTATGGGACGGCGAGAGAGGGCCAGTGTTGAACATCGCATCGTTTGGATAGGGGAAGTCGCTCGACGACGAGCTCTCCGCGGATGGCGAGCACGACAAGCGTTTCGCTTCCGGCTCCCCTTACGCAGCCGAAAAGAGTCATGGGGCGCGAGCAGGACGTCGCGCGTCTTCCTGAATGAATCTCTGCTGACGGCGGATGTCCGTCTGCTCACGATTAGCGGCCGGCAACGTCTACAACCTCTACGGGTCGCAGATCATCCTCGGCGCTTCGGAGCTCGTCTGCGGGGAGATCCCGGGCGGGCCGGCGACGTACAACAGCCAGACGAAGTTCTACGGCCACCTCGGCGAGGGCCAGTGGCAGGCTGTCTCCGACTTCCTGCAGCCTCCGGAATGAAGGGCCGAGGGTAGCAGCGTCGCTCCCTCCAGCGCGGGACCCCGACCGTACGTCCGCGCCGACCGCACGTCCGCGCGTTTCGCGACTCGCCCCGGCGGGAATAGCCCTGGCGTTCGCGACAGAAGGAGGAACCGTGCCACCGAGAGGCGTCAGGAAGGGCAGCAAGCGCGAGCGCCAGTACGAGCACGTGAAGGAGGGCCTCGAGAGACGCGGGAATCCGAGAGCCGAGGAGATCGCCGCGCGGACCGTCAACAAGGAACGTGCGCGTGCGGGCGAGAGCCGGAGCCGCTCGCGGTCGTCGACGAGGGATCTGTCGTCGGGCCGGCGGGGTGGGCTGCGCTCCGGAACCGGTCGCGAGAGAGGCAGGACGAAGGAGCAGCTCTACAACGAGGCGAAGAAGCTCGGCGTCGAGGGCCGCTCCAAGATGAACAAGGCGCAGCTCGCGAGGGCGGTGGCGGGCAAGAAGCGGTGACCGCGGCGGGCTCTGGCTCGCCGCCTCCCCGGCCGCGTCAGAATGGAGGGTGTGGACGGCTCGCCCGAATCCCTGCGCGGCTCTCTCCTGATCGCCTCGGCGTCGCTCGTCGACCCCAACTTCCGCCGCACGGTCGTGCTCGTCGGCGAGCACACGGCCGAGGGCGCGATGGGCGTCGTGCTCAACCGTCCCTCGCCGGTCACCGTCGCCGAGGCGGTGCCTCTGCTCGCCGACCTCGTGGAGCCCGACGAGAGCGTCTACGTGGGCGGGCCGGTGCAGCCGGAGGCCGTCGTCGCGATCGCCGAGCACGAGGGCGATCCCGGGACGGACGCGATCGCGTTCGGCGGCATCGGCTTCCTGCAGGCGCGAGGAGATGCCGAGCTCGGCGACGCTGGTGGCCTCCGCCGCGTGCGCGTCTTCGCCGGGTATGCCGGCTGGGGGGCGGGGCAGCTCGAGGCAGAGCTCGAGGCCGAGGCGTGGATCGTCGAGCCGGCGCAGCCGGACGACGTCTTCACGGAGGCGCCGTCCGAGCTCTGGAGCGCGGTGCTCCGGCGCAAGGGCGGCCAGTTCGCGCTCCTCGCGCGCATGCCGCTCGATCCCTCCGTGAACTGATGGCGTCCGGAGGCATGGCGTCCGGAGGCCTCGCGGCCGCGGTCGAGGTCGCGCGCGCTCGCCCGAGAGCGCCGCTGCGGCGCCTGCGCCGCGATCCGATCGGCCTCGTCGAGGAGCTGGCGGCCCACGGCGACGTCATCGCCTTCCGCATCGGACCGCAGAGGCTGATCCTCGTGAGCGACCCCGAGCTGGTGCGGGAGGTGCTCGTCGTCCAGGGACGAGCGTTCATGAAGGGCCGCGCCCTCCAGGAAGCGAAGCGCGTCCTCGGCAACGGGCTCCTGACCAGCGAAGGCGACCGGCACCTGCGCCAGCGCCGCCTCCTGCAGCCGCTCTTCCACCAGGAGCGGGTGTCCAGCTTCGCGGAAGCGATCGTCGACGAGGCGCTGCGCGCCTGCGGGCGCTGGCGCGACGGGGAGGAGGCCGACGTCGCCGAGGAGATGTCGAGGCTCACGCTCGCCGTCGTCGCCCGAACGCTCCTGGGCGCGGACGTCGAGGACGACGCGCGGGACGTGCGAGAGTCCCTGACCGAGGTTCTGGAGTCCTTCGACCGCTTCCTGCTTCCCGGCGCCGGGCTGCTCGAGCACCTCCCGCTGCCGAGCTCGCGGCGCTTCCGCCGGGCGCAGCAGCGGCTCGACCGGGTGATCGGTCGCATGATCGACGAGCGACGGTCGACCTCCCTGACCGGCCCCGACCTCCTCTCGATGCTCCTCCGGGCGCGCGACGAGGACGGCTCGGGGATGGGCGAGGAGCAGGTGCGAGACGAGGTGATGACGATCTTCGTCGCGGGACACGAGACGACGGCCCAGGCGCTCTGCTGGACCTGGTACCTGCTCTCGGAGCACCCGGACGTCGAGGAGCGCTTGCACGCCGAGCTCGGCTCCGTCCTCGGCGTGCGCCCGCCGACTGCCGCGGACGTGCCGTCGCTCGCCTTCGCCCGAGCCGTCGTGGCGGAGTCGATGCGCCTCTATCCGCCCGCCTGGACGATCGCGCGGCGCGCGCTGCGCGAAGTCGAGCTGCGCGGCCACACGGTCCCGGCCGGAGCCATCGTCGTCATGAGCCAGTGGGTGATCCACCGCGATGCCCGCTGGTTCCCCGAGCCGGAGCGATTCGCGCCCGAGCGCTGGCTCGCGGACGACCCGGGCAGACCGCGCTACGCGTACTTCCCGTTCGGGGGCGGAAACCGCGTGTGCATCGGCGAGCGCTTCGCCTGGATGGAGGCCGTGCTGCTGCTCGCGACGATCGCGAGCCGCTACGAGCTTCGGGTGGCCTCCGGCCGGCCGCTCGCTCTCTCCCCGCGCATCACCCTCCGTCCGGCGGGCGGCCTGCCCGCCACCCTGCGGCGCCGGTCCCCATAGGGGTAGGCTTGCCCCGCAGCTCGACGGCTTCGACCGGAAGGAGGAACCATGCCACTCATCGAGGTGAAGCTCTACGACCGCCGCGTCAGCCCGGAGGCCAGCCAGAAGATCATCGAGGAGATGACGGACGCGCTCTGCCGGGCCTGCGGCGAGGAGGTTCGCGAGCACACGTGGGTCGTCGTTCAGGGCGTGCCCGCGAGCCAGTGGGGCATCGCCGGAAGCCAGGGGAGCTGAGCAAAGCGGCGTCGGCCGCGGCCGCACGGCGGCACCGGGCGACGTCCTGCTTGCTCGCGCCGTGACGGCCGGGCGCGCGACCGGCGCCCTCGCGCACGCCCGCGGCCTCGTGCGCCCGACCTGCCTACGTCGCCGCGGATGGCCGGTTCCAGAGGCGGTGCGCGAGCTGCTCGACGTGCGTGCGGCCGCGCGGGCCGTCCTCGAGACCGTCGAGCCAGCGCGGCGGGATCGCGGAGGCGCCGAAGCGCGCGCCGGCGACGGCGCCCGCCATGGCTGCGATCGTGTCCGCGTCGCCGCCGATCTGCACGGCGAAGGTGCACGCGCGCTCGAACGAGGTCGCGCGGGCGGCCGCGCATAGCGCTGCCGGAACCGAGTGGAGCGCAGACGAGCTCGATCCGATCGTGAGCGCGACTCGTTCCGGATCCCAGCTCTCGCCGACGGCGACCTCCACCAAACGGAGCGCCTCGCGAAACTCCGCCCCCGCCTCCGCCGCCGCCGCCTCGAGCGGATCCTCCCCACGCACGGCGGCCGCGACCGCGCACGCCTGCATCACCGCGCCCTCGATCCCGAGCGGATGCGCATGGGTCACCCGCGCGCTGCGAGCGGCCTCGATCGGGACACGCTGCGGCTCAGTCGCGAAGTGAGCGCCCACCGGCGCCACGCGCATCGCGGCGCCGTTGCCGAACGAGCCCCCCTCGAAGACCTGCCGTGAGGCGTCGGCGGGGGCGACACCTCTGCGCCACAGCGCGAACACGGACACCGTTCCGCCGCCGTAGCCGCGCATGGGGTCGTAGGCGGCGAGGAACGCCGCGGCGAGGGGCTCCTCCTCCGGCTCGCCGGCCTCGGCCAGCACCTCCGCCAGCGCGATCGCCATCTGCGTGTCGTCCGTGTACGTCCCCGCGCCCATGCGCGCGTCTACGAGCTCGAGGGGATCGGGCGCGCTGAGCGGCGGCGCTCCTTCGAACGGCATCCCGAGCGCGTCTCCGACGAAGGTGCCGAGCAACGCCCCCAGGCGACGGTCGAAGCCCGGCTCGCGAGCCGGGCGGGCCACCTCATCGGCACCGGACCCGAGCACGCTCGCTCCTATCCGGCAGCGAGCTCGAGTGAGAGGTCGAGCGCGGGCGCTCCGGCCTCGGCGGCCTCGGTCTCGGCCGCGTGCATGAGCGCCGTCTTCACGATCAGCTTCGCGCGCGCGAAGTTGTCGATCTCGACCGGCACCGGGCTCGTGCGCTCGCCGCGCGCGTACGCGGCTGCGTTGCGCCCGATCGCCCGGTAGGACTCGAGGCTCAGGAGCGGCGCCATGCCGAAGAGCTCGAGGTTGTCCAGGGGCTGCAGGTCGGCCCGATGGATGACGGCCGTCCCCTTCGACTGCAGGCCGACGGCGACGTGCGAGCCGGAGAGGAGCGCTCCGTCGTGACCGATGAAGGCGACGTCCGACGAGCGTCGCACGCGCACGACGCGCGGCCGCCCGCCCCCCTCGCGGACGCCGTCGGCGACGGCCGAGACCACCGCCTCGTGGGCGAGCCCGTTGATCGTCTCGCGCAGCGGGCCGAGGAACGCCGGCCCCAGGGCGATCACGACCTCGTCGGGCGCCCGCCCGGGCTCGGCCTCCCCGCGCACGACCAGCCCCGGACCGCCGGGGGCGGGGTCTCCCCCGAGCTCCCTGGGGTCGATCTCGTGCGGGAGACTCGCCAGCCGCCGCCAGCGCTCGCCCTCGAGGCGGTACCCGGTGCCCGGTCCCTGGTAGTCGTTCGGGTCGTTGACCGCGGAGTCGACGGAGAGATCGGGGCGCACGATCGCCGACGTCTGGAGGTAGTCGCCCGACACGCGCAGCCGCTGCATGCCGACGATCGCCTCGGCCACGTCGGCGAAGCCCGCGCGGTCGAGCGCGAGGGCGACATCGAGTCCCGTGATCCGCTCGCCGAGGACGCGGTCGGCTGCGGCGACGTCGGCCGCCCGATCGCGGTCGGGCAGGTCGCGGCTGTCGAACGCCGAGGCCGCGAGCTCGACCTCCTCGTCGCTGATCGGCGGGAAGTCGAACGCCCTGAACACCGCCTGAATCGCCCTCGCGGCGCGCTCGCGAAGGCGGAGCGCCTCGTCCTCGGACAGCGGCTCGATGCCGGCGTCGACCTGCCAGTCGCGCTGGACCGTCACCCACTCGTCGAGGTCGTCGGCGTCGTAGTTGCCGCCGCCGAAGACGTTGTCGTAGCGCGGCATGACGCTGTAGCCCGACGTGACGAAGTCAGTTCCGGGAAGGAACTGGCCCATCAGCTTCGCGGTCTTGCGAATGGCGGAGTGCGAGGCGATGGCGTCGTTGCCCGAGGCAACCTCGAGGTCGAGCCAGGCTCCGATCAGGTTCTCGGCCAGCACCTCCCGCGTCCCTCCCGGCAGCGAGAGCGGAAGCGCGACGCAGCTGATCGAGCCGTTCTGCACCCCTTGCGATCCGGCCGCCTTGATCGCCCACAGGCACCGGGCCTCGAGGAAGAGCATGGAGCAGCCCTGCGCATGCCCCATGAGCGCCTCCGAGCCCGCGCCCGACGTGAAGCGAACCTTGATGCCCCGCGAGGCGTAGGCCGATGCCAGGAAGGCCTTCGACCACGGCGTGTCGTCGCCGTCGACGAAGCACGGCTCGGTCCCGTACACCGACAGGGTTTCGGAGTACGTCGTGAGCCCCTGGATCCCGAGCTGCAGGTTGCGACGCTCCTCGACGGCGCACTGCGTGATCACGCCCGGACGGCCGGTCTGGGAGCCGACGAGGATCGCCATCGCGTTGAGCGGCGCGTAGCGTGCGACTCCCACGGTCGTCTCCACCTCGGCGAAGCCCCTCGCCGCGGCCTCGGCGGCGTCGGCGGCGAGGAGCGCCGGGTGCTCCTTCAGGTTCGTGACGTGCGCCTGGTTGGCCGGCCGCCTGCGAGCGCGGAGCTTCTTCAGCGCGAACATCATCTCGACGGCGTCGAGCTGCGAGACGACGCGCGCGAGCCTCGCGGGAGTGAGGCCGCTCGCGAGCCGAACGAGGTCGTCTCTCGGTACGTCGACGTCGACGAGCATCCGCGCAACCTCGTCGTCGGAGAGGGCCATCGCATCGCCGGCGACGTCCAGATCGAGCCCGTGCTCCGCGATGAAGCGATCGAGGACGTCGAAGTCCGCGGCAGCACGGCCGTCGAGCTCGGCGACACGCCCATCCTCGACTCGGAGGCTCGGTGGCGGATCCCCGGGGCCCTCCAGCGCCACGAGGCCGAGCGGGGGAAGCGGCTGGACGATCGCCTCCCTGCGCAGCTCCCGCCCGAGCCTCGAGTCGGCCCGTCGCGACCTCCTCATGCGAGCAGTCCCCGGTCGGCGTAGGCCGCGGCCGCTTCGCGGACCAGCGCGGCGACGCGAGGCGCGCGGTGCTCCCGCTCGAGCCGCTCGGCGACCGCCTCGAGCTCGGCGGCGGTCGCCCGCCGCGGGCGCAACGCCGTGTAGATCTCGAGCACCGCGTCGTCCGGAACGGCTGTGAGCTCCGCGGCGCGCTCGAGGTTCTCCGCGAGCTGAGGACGCCCGGCGGCGCGTGCGACGGCCGCCTGGCGCCGAAGCGCCTCAGGCGTCGCGCACACGTCGTCGCGGGGGATGCGGCCCTCCCGGAGGGCGTCGAGGGTGAGGTCGGCGAGCCCGATCCCGGACGGGGTCGTGACGAGGTCGGGGCGCCTCGCCGCCAGAGGGTAATCGGTTACCGGGTCGAACTGCTGCACCGCCGCTCAGCCTAGACGATGCGCGCTCGCAGGCAGCCTCACCGCCCGACGCGAGGGTGCTCGAGCGGGTGGTGGCGGCCGTGGTAGGAAACGGTCGTGCAGAGCAGCCCCACGAGGGCGACGCCGGGGCCGACCGCGTCGGCCAGCAGCTCCTCCCGGGAGAGGCCGGCGTCGAGGACGAGCGCGCCGACGGCGATCCATACGGCCGCGCCGATCGCCGGCAGGAGCAGGAGGATCACGTCCCAGTCGTGCCACGGGCGGCCGCGCCGCCGCCAGAGCCCGTAGTCGGCAACGGCGCAGAGGAGGACGACTCCGCCCGGCACCGGCCCGATGACGGCGCGCTCGAGCGCGGAGGCCTCGCTTGCGACGTAGGGCGCGACGGCGACCCAGGCGGCTGTCACGGCGACCGCGGGCGTCAGGAACGACGGCAAGACGGAGCGGCCGGGCTCGCGGGACCTGCGCACACGCTGATTCTCCCGGCTAGGGGCCTGTCCGGAAAGTGAACCAGGGCACCTGACATCCGTCACGCACCGCGATATCGCGTTCTCAGTCGGGCCAATATGACCTGCATATTGACCCTCCCTGCGTCCTTGTCTCGCGGCACGTGCCGCGTGTCATCCACCGTGGCCACTTTCCTGACAGGCCCGCAGCGCGGCGGTTGCGCTCCGAGCACCGCCGCGGGCCTCAGCGCGTCCGCGAGAAGCGCTGGACGGCGTCCAGGAGCTCGCGGCTCTTCGCCTCGGCGACCTCGGGGTCGCCTGCCGCGAGCGCGCCCGAGACGCAGTGGTTCACGTGGTCGTCGAGGATCTCGAACGCCAGGCTCTCGAGCGCCGTCGACACGGCGCTGATCTGGGTGAGGATGTCGATGCAGTAGCGCTCCTCCTCGACCATGCGCTCGATGCCCCGGACCTGTCCCTCGATCCGGTGCAGCCGCTTGATCAGAGCGTCCTTGTCGGACACGTAGCCGTGGGTCATGGCAGTCCTTCGCGCGGGCTGCGGAAGCGCCGGAGCCGGAGCGAGTTCGAGACGACGAACAGGCTGGAGGCGGCCATGGCGGCCGCCGCGACGATCGGGTCGAGGAGGCCGGCGACCGCCAGGGGAATGGCGGCGACGTTGTAGGCGAACGCCCAGAAGAGGTTGCCCTTGATCGTGGCCAGCACCCGCCGGGAGAGCCTGATGGCGTCGGCCGCCGCGCGGAGGTCGCCCGAGACGAGGGTGACGTCCGCCGCCTCGATCGCGACGTCGGTGCCGGTGCCGATCGCGAGGCCAAGGTCGGCCTGGGCGAGGGCTGGACCGTCGTTGATCCCGTCCCCGACCATGGCGACCGTCTCGCCGGCCTCCTGGAGCCGCCGCACCTCGGCGACCTTGTCCTCCGGCCGCACGCTGGCGAGGACGCGATCGATGCCGACCTGCGCGGCGACGGCCTGCGCAGCCGGCTCGGCGTCGCCGGTGAGCAGCACGGGCGTGAGGCCGAGCTGCTCGAGCTCCGCGACCGCCTCTGCGCTCGTGGCCTTGACGCTGTCCGACACGGCGAGCGTTGCGCGCTCGAGGCCGTCCCAGAGAACCGCTACGCGGTTCTCTATCTTGCGCACCTCGACGTGGTGGCCGTCTACACGTCCGGTCACTCCCTCGCCGGGGACGTTGCGGAACTCCTCGACGAGAGGCAGGCTGCCCAGCTCCGCGCGGGCGGCGTAGGCGATCGCGCGTGCGATGGGGTGCTCGCTCGCGTCCTCGACCGCCCCCGCAAGGCGGAGGATCTCGGCGCGGGTCGCTCCGTTCAGCGGCACGACGCCGCTGAGGCGCATGCGCCCCTCGGTGACCGTCCCCGTCTTGTCGAGCACGATCGTCGACGCGCGCCTCGTCCGCTCGAGCACCTCCGGCCCGCGTATGAGCACGCCGAGCTGCGCGCCCCGGCCGGTGCCGACCATGAGCGCCGTAGGCGTCGCGAGCCCGAGCGCGCAGGGGCAGGCGATGATGAGGACGGCCACGGCGGCCGTGAACGCGTCGGCCGCGTCCCCCGTGATCGCGAGCCAGGCGACGAGGGTCGCCAGCGAGACGCCGATCACGATGGGCACGAACACCGCGGAGACGCGGTCGACGAGCCGCTGGATCGGGGCCTTCCCCGCCTGTGCCTCGGCGACGAGGCGCGTGATCTGCGCGAGGGCCGTGTCCGCGCCGACCTTCGTGGCGCGCACGACGAGCCTCCCGTGCACGTTGACGGTCGCCCCGGCCACCTCGGCGCCGGGTCCCACCTCCACGGGGACGGGCTCCCCGGTCAGCATCGACTGGTCGACGGCCGAGTACCCGGCGTCGACGATCCCGTCCGTGGCGATCTTCTCGCCGGGCCTGACGACGAAGAGGTCGCCGACGTGGAGGTCCTTGACCGGGACGGCTACCTCCTTCCCGGCCCTGAGGACGCGCGCCTCCTTCGCGCCGAGCTCGAGCAGCGCCCGGATGGCGGCGCCCGTGCGGCGTCTCGCTCTCGCTTCGAAGTACCGGCCGAGCAGGATGAGCGTCGTGATCGCCGCGCCCACCTCGAAGTAGGTGTGCGCGTCGTCGAACGCCGCGAGCGCGACGATCGACCAGATCAGCGCCGCGAGCGTCCCGACGGAGACGAGCGTGTCCATCGTGACCGCCCCGTGGCGGGCGTTCAGCGCCGCCGCGCGGTGGAAGGGCCAGCCTGCCCAGAGAACGACCGGGAGAGCCAGGCCGAGGGCGAGCCATTCCCATCCCGGGAACTGGAGCGGCGGGATCATGGAGACGAGCGCGACCGGCACCGTGAGGACGGCTGCGAGGACGAGGCGCAGGCGCAGCTCGCGCGCCGGGTCGTCGTCCTCGCCGACCTCGCCCGGCAGGGCGGCGCCGTAGCCCGTCGCCTCGACCGCCCCGATCAGCGTCTCGAGCGTCACCCGAGCCGGGTCGTAGCGGACGCTCGCGGTCTCGGTCCCGAAGTTGACGCTCGCCTGGACGCCCTCGAGCCCGTTCAGCTTCTTCTCGATCCGCGCAGCGCAGGAGGCGCAGGTCATGCCCTCGATCTCGAGGTCGACGCGGGTGGGAGCGGCGGTGTCGACGGTCATCGGCTCGCCTCGCAGCGCCGTTGAGCGACTCAGCTCGCCGGCGCAGCTCGCGACTCGGAACGTACGGTCAAGTATACCCTGGCGGGGTATTCTCCGCAAGGAGGAGGCAAGAGCGCTCGCCGCGCCGCCGCGGGCAACTCGCGGCATTGCTCCGAAGAACCCTCGTTCGGG
>CAZCIJ010000065.1:0-8965 GCA_964498265.1 uncultured Gaiellales bacterium
GATCGCCGAGACGCTCAACGGGGACGCCGGACTCGCCCTCGAGCTGCTCTCAGGAGAGCAAGAGCTCGTGCTTAGCGCGGCGCACGGCTGGGGGGAAGAGCGCGTCGGCCAGGCCCGGACAGCGGTCGAGGGCTCGTGGGCGAAGATCGCGCTCGAGTCGGAGGGGCCCGTGGTCGCGGAGGACCTCCTCGCGGATGGCCGGTTCCGAGCCTCGAGACTGCTTCGCGAGACAGGCGCAGTCAGCGCCGCCGCGGTCAGGATTCGCCGCGGGCAAGCCTCCTGGGGCGTGATCGAGGTGCTCAGCCGGTCGCCCCGCCGGTTCACGACCGACGATGCGACCTTCCTGGCGACGATCGCGAACGTCCTCGCCGCGGCGATCGAGCGCGCGAGCCGCGAGGACGCCCTCGCCTTCCTTGCCGACGCCGGGGAAGTCCTGCAGGCGACGCTCGACTACGAGCACACGCTGGACGAGGTCGCACAGCTTGCGGTGCCGCGCCTGGCCGACTGCTGCATCGTCGACGTCCTCGGCGAGCGCCGAGAGGTCGAGCACCTCGCCGTCGCCCACGTCGATCCGGAGCGGGAAGGCATCGTTCGCCGGCTCGAGACGCGGTACCAGTCGGACGTGACGCTGGAGCGGAGCTTCGCGGGCTCGGTCCTGCGCGATCGCCGGCCGCGGCTCGTCAGCGTCGTCGACGACTTGTTCCTGCTCGAGGTCGCGCAGGACGCGGATCATCTCGCCGCGCTGCGAAGGTTGCAGCTGACCTCCGCGCTCTCGGTCCCCCTCATCGCCAGGGGCCGGCCGATCGGGACGATCACGATGATCTGCGACGTGTCAGGCAGGCGCCTCGGGTCACACGAGCTCGCCCTCACGACGGATCTTGCCCGCCACGCCGCGCTGGCGGTCGACAACGCCCGTCTCTACCAGCAGCGCAGCCATGTCGCGAGCACCCTCCAGCGGAGCTTGCTCCCTCCCGAGCTGCCCCGCGTGCCGGGGGTGGAGCTCGCCGCGCGCTACCGGGCAGTCGGCGAGGGCCTCGAGGTGGGAGGGGACTTCTACGACGCCTTCCCGATCGAGGGCGGAAGCTACGCCATCGCCATCGGAGACGTGTGCGGCAAGGGCGTGGAGGCGGCGTCGGTTACGGGACTGACCCGCCATACGATCAGGGCTTCCGCGCTGCGCCACCGCACGCCTGCGGTCGTGCTCATGGAGCTCAACGAGGCGGTCGTCCGCGAGTACGAGGGCGCCACGTTCTGCACGGTCGCCTACGGCGTGCTCGACCGGCAGGGCCCGGGGACGCGCCTCACGCTCTCGAGCGGAGGGCATCCGCTTCCGCTCGTGCTGCGACGCCACGGGCAGGTAGCGACCGTGGGCACGTTCGGGACGCTCCTCGGGATCTTCCCCGACCCCGACTTCGTCGAGACAGCGGTCGAGCTCGGCTCGGGCGAGGTCTTGCTCCTCTACACGGACGGCCTCGTGGACGCGCTCGGCGATCAGCTCGAAAGCGGCGAGGAACGTCTCGGCGAGCTGCTGCGTGCCTGCAAGGGCCTCTCCGCCGAGGAGCTCGCCTCACGGATCGAGGACGCGGTCGTCGAGATCGGCGCTGCCGCCGACCGTGACGACATCGCGTTCCTCGTCCTGCGCGTCGTCTAGCCGTCGAGCTCGAACCAGACGCGCGTCGTCCCGCCGCAGTCGACTCCCCAGCGGGTTGCGAGAGCCCGGACGAGGTGGAGACCGAAGCCCGAGTCTCCGCCGGCTCGCGGCTCGGGCGTCTCCTCGGCGTCGAAGCCGGGCCCCCAGTCGTACACCTCGACGCGGAGCCGGCTCGTCGTCGCCGTGACGCGAACGAGCACTCGGCTCTCGGGTCCGCTCGCCGCGTGCCGGACGCTGTTGGTGACGAGCTCGCTGATGAGCAGCACCGCGTCGGAGAGGCAACCCTCGGGCAGGTGCTCTCCCAGACCCACGAGCGCCGCCCGGGCCTGCGCGGGGGCAAGCGCCGTGGCCGGGAACGTCGTATCGGCGACGCGATGCTCGGGGCCGGAGCCGGCCACCGTGAGTGCTTCCCGCGCTTCGCCATCCCAAGCAGGCAGCCTCTACGAAGCCTCGACTGAGCCCGCGGCGGCGAGCGCCGCCTGTCGGTGTCCGTGCAGCGAGAACACGCGGTCGAGCCCAGTGATCTCGAAGATCTTCCGGATGTTCCGGTCTGCGACGACAAGCTCGAGGCTGCCTCCGGCGGGCCGGAGGCGCTTCAAGCCGCTGATGAGCACGCCGAGCGTGGTCGAATCGATGAACGTGGTCTCGGAGAGGTCGACCACCACGGTCGTCGCGCCGCCCTCGATCACCCGCACGAGCTCGCTCTTGAGCTCCGGAGCCGTGTAGAGATCGACCTCGCCGCTCACGGCGATGACCGCGACGGCGGCGGAGTCGCCCGCCTCCGTTGCCAGCGCGAAGTTCATGTCTCCGTCTCGGTCGCGAGCCGGGCCAGCGCCCTGCGGAAGCGGAGGCGCGACCCCGTGCCATCCGCGCGGCGGCCGACTTCGGTCTCGTCGCACACAGCCTCGATGATCGCAAGCCCGAGCCCCCCCTCGTCGAGATCGTCGCCGACCTGCGCCGCCTGCACCTGCTCGAAGCCGGAGCCCGCGTCGATGACTTCGATCGCGATCCATCCATCGTCGACCTCGTACACGATCTCCACCGCTGCTCCTTCGTCGACGGCGTACGCATGGCGCATCGAGTTCGAGCATGCTTCGGTGAGCGCGAGCTTGAGGTCGCTCAGGTCGTCGGGATGGATCGGGCGGCAGCGTGAGATCCCCGAGAGTACGAGCCGGCCGAGCACGAGGTACTCGGGCCGCGCCGGGATACGGAGGCGCAGCCGGTCGGTCACGCCAGCCCCTTGTCGCCGAGCTCGCCCCTCAGAGTCTCGAGAGCACGCCGGATCAGCCTCGAGACGTGCATCTGCGAGATGCCCACCTCCTGGGCGATCTGCGATTGCGTCAAGCCGCCGAAGAAGCGAAGGTGCAGAATCCGTCGCTCGCGAGCGTCGAGCGTCTCGAGCCCCGGCGCGAGCCATGCGCGGTCCTCGCTGGCCTCGAATCCCCGCTCGTCGGCGCCCAGGGCGTCGAGCCTGAGCTCGGCCTCGGTCTCCTGCAGAGGCGCCGACAGGGACGTCGGGGAGTACGCCTGGCTCGCGTCGAGCGCCTCGACCACCTCCTCCTCGTCGGCCCCGACCGCCGAAGCGAGCTCCGCTACCGACGGCGAGCGTCCGAGTGACGCCCCGAGCTCCTCGATCGCGCCGTTCAGCCGCAGCGACAGGTCCTTCAGGCGCCGCGGAACGTGCACCGACCAGCCGGTGTCGCGGAAGTGGCGCTTGAGCTCGCCGACGATGGTGGGGATGGCATAGGTGGAGAGCTCGACGCCCCGGTCGAGGTCGAAGCGGTCGATCGCCTTGATCAGGCCGATGGATCCCGCCTGGACCAGGTCGTCGAGGGGCTCGCCGCGTCCGGCGTACCGACGCGCGAGCGCATGGACGAGGGGGAGGTGCAGCTCGACGAGGCGGTCGCGAGCCTGCTGGTCTCCGCGCTCCCGGTAGGCGCGGAGCAGCTCCCTCGTAGAGGTCTCGCTCAGGGCGGGCAGGTCAGTCCCCCGGCAGCACGGGTATCCGCTTCTCGAGCCGAAGCCACGGCGCGCCATCCCGTTCGCCGAGCTCGACGCTCTCGACCACGGCGCCGAGCACGACGCGGAGCCCGAGCTCGGTCTCGAGCGCCAGCGCGCGCTCGAGCACGGGGGCGTGGACGGGACCGAGCTCGGCGACGACGGCGCCGTCGTGCACCGTGAGCTCGAGCGTGATCTCCCGACCCGCCGCCATGTCCGGCTCGCCCAGAACCGCCTCGACGGCGAGCTGGAGGTCGTCCAGGTTCTCGTACGACAGGTGGTGCCTGGCTGCCAGGCCGCCGACGACGATCCGTGCCACGGTCGTGTATCGACCGTCGCCCGGAAGCGTGACGCTGATGCTCTCCAGATCCAGGCCCGCCATAGCCGACTGGGGTACCACGATGCCGCTGATACCCCGATTTCCCTCACTCTATTCCTCGAAGGGCGTTTCCGGCCGCCCGGCTGTGGGTACGAAGGTCGAGGACAACCCGGAACGAAGAGGTGCCATGCCTGCGAGCGCCAGAGATCGCACCGGTGCGGGACCAGCCCGCCGCCAGGTTCTCGTCGTCGCTGCAGCCGCGGTCGATCCCGCGAGGCTGCGCGCGTCGATCGGCGAGATCGTCCCACCTGCCGCCAGCGTCCTCGTCGTCTCCCCGGCCTCCAGGCTCTCGAGGCTCCAGTGGCTCGCGAACGAGGAGGACGATGCGCGCGTCGAGGCGGAGAGGATCGCACGTGTCGCCGGCGAGGCCGTCGAGCCGGAGGCCAAGTCGGTGGAGACCGAAGCTGGAGACACCGACCCGATCCAGGCTGCCAAGGATGCGCTGCACCGGTATGCGGCCGACGAGATCCTCGTGCTCGTTCGCCCGGAGGACGAGTCGAGCTGGCTCGAACGCGCCGCCGTCGAGGAGGGCTTCGAGCGCTTCGGTCTTCCCGTGCGCTACGTGCGCGTGCGCGAGTAGCGGACGTCTGCGGGCTCGGACGTCTGCGGGCTCTCCCTACTGGGAGGCGTCCCGGGCGACCGCGCCCGCCTCACCGACCTTTTCGACGACGACGTAGCGGGGCGACGTCTCGACGACGACCTCGAGGTCGGGCCTCTCGTGGCCTGGCATCAGAACGAAGCGCTGGGGGTCTCGGCGCACGCGCCGGTACTCCTCGAGCGTCAGCTCGACCGCTCCGGTGCAGCCGGTCGTGGCGCACTCGCACACGAAGGGCAGCGGGCCCGAGCGGACGACGGTCGAGTGGACGTGCTTGTCCCGGAGGCTCTCGTTGATGTCTCGAAAGTGATCCTCGTTGCGGGCAAGACGCGCATCGCGAGACATCGCGGCGTGATCGTACACGGTGCCGCGCTAGCGCGCTCCACGCTGGCGGCGGCGTTCGCGATCGCCTCACGGAGAGGCCGCCTGCGCGCGTGCTCCCAGACTCGACCGACGACGAACACGTTGTAGTCCGACCCGAGCGACACGAGCAGGACGGCCACGGCGAACGGGACGTGGTAGGTGAGCTCGTCGTGCCCGAGAACGCCCTGGAACAGATGGGTAGCGAGCCCGAGGGTGGCGCCGAGGGCGAGAACGCTCGTTGCGAGCAGGAACAGCGGAGCGACGAGCGAGCGCAGGAGCAGAACGAGGAAGAGGAGGTTGACGCCGAGGGCTGCGAGAGCGATGCGCGTCAGGTCGCTCAGCATCATCGAGACCGTGTCCTTGGCGAGCGCGGTGCGGTCCGCCGACCGAGGCCTCATCCATGCTCGGCCTCTCCCGCGGCACGCAGCCAGACGGCGAACGGCGGACCCCCCAGGCCCGCCGTTCACGTTCTGTCCCCGAAGGAGCTGGTCACGCGGTGCGACGAGCACCGCCCGTGAAGAAGAGGATCACCCAAACGAGCGCGACGATCGCCGCGACGATGAAGAGCCACTTCACGACGAAGCCCGCTCCGAAGAGGATCGCCGCCACGAGCGCCAGGATGATGAGCGCGAGCACCTTGATCTCCTTTCGTCTGCGCCGCCGTCCGCGGCGATTGGTGGTACCCGTGCCTGTCGGCCGTCGAAACGGAACGGCCGCGCCGGCGCTCCTCCCGCGGTCGGCCTGGTTTCGACACCGCCCGTTGCGGGAATCGGCTGGGGCATGAGGATGTCCAAGCCCATCAGGCGGCCCGCGGCCATCAGGCGGGACATCGAGCGGCTCGCCTCTCGCCGCGCGCAGCTCTGGAAGGAGCTGAGCGAAGGGAGCGAAGCCGAGAGGTCACAGCTCGTCGCGATCAACGCACGCATTGAGGAGCTGTGGCTCGAGCTTCGGCGTGCGAACGCGGTGCTTCGATCGGGCTCTCGCGACCAGATCCTCGCCCGGGCACGCCGGGCCGAACGGGCGGAGCGAGATCTCGGCCGGCTCGTTCCCTCCTAGGACGCGCTCCTCCTCGCGCTCCCCGTCTACGGCACCGCTAGACGATTGATTCCGACTGGGCGTGCCTGCGGGGAGGGCTTGCACCAAGCAGCGTGGTCGACCCGATCGGCGCCAAGGTTTGCGTACCTGGTGCCGATCGAGGCGGGCGCGATGCGCCGTGTGCAGGCCGGAAGCCGGGGGTGCGAGCCACTCGGAATCAATCGTCTTGGTCGTCAGCGAGCGACTCTGCTCGAGAGGACCGAGGCGAGCGAGGCCGCGAGGACGGCGCCTCCGACGCCCAGAAGCCCGCGGTGGCGGCTCGCCCAGAGCTGCGCGCTCGATGCTCGAGCACGGTCGTCGAAGCGCCCGTGCGCGGCCCACAGGTCGGGAGCCGGGTCGAACAGATTGCCCTCTCGTCCTTGCTCGAGCGGCTCATCGAGCTGCTGGCTCTCCACACCCGTGCGTGCGACGTATCGCTCCGCGAGCAGAGGCACGAGCCTGTCCCCGACGATCGCCTTGACCGTGGGCCAGCCAACGTACAGCTCGCGCCGGGGATGGTGCGCGATCCAGACGATGGCCTGGGCGGCGAGGTCGGGCTGGAAGATCGGCGGTACCGGTTGGGGATGCCGTCGCAGAGTGCTCCGTGCCCAGGAGAACTGCGGCGTGTTCAGCGCAGGGAGCTGCACCATCGCCAGCCGAACCGCGCTCCCGTCGTGCGCCAGCTCGGCTCGGACCGACTCGACGAATCCCTGCAGGGCGTGCTTTGCACCGGAATACGGCGCCTGGAGGGGAAGGCCCCGGTAGGCCAGCGCCGAGCCGACCTGCACGACGACGCCGCGGTTCCGAGGAACCATGCGCCGGAGCGCGCTCATCGTGCCCCAGACGGATCCGAGGTAGGTGACCTCGTTCGAGCGCACGAACTCCGCTGGCGCGCTGTCGAGAAAGCGTCCGAACACGGTGGCCATCGCGTTGTTCACCCAGATGTCGATCGGACCGAGCTCCTGCTCGGCGCGGGCGGCGGCGTCCTCGACCTGCTGAACGTCCGCCACGTCGGTCGGGATCGGGAGGGCAGCTCCGCCGAGGGCTCGCACCTCGTCGGCTGCCAGGTGAAGCCGCGTCTTGCCCCGCGCAAGCAGGGCGACCGCGGCGCCCTCTCGCGCGAACGCCCTCGCCGTCGCCCGCCCGACACCGGCCGACGCGCCCGTGACGACGACGACCTTCGGCTCCGATTTCCCGTCACGGGCCATCGTGTGGCCATTCCCCGAAGCGCTCGTTCTCATGCCTGCCAGCCACTGGCCGAGAGGGCTATCCTCACGCACGCAGGCCCGCTCGTCTCATCGGCGTTTCCGCGAACGTGCCCGACGACTTCGACGTCCTGATCGCAGGAGGCGGCATCGCCGGCCTCAGTGCCGGGCTCACCTCAGCACGCCTTGGAAGGACGACGCTCGTCCTGACCGCAGGAGTGCCCGGCGGGCTCCTGCTCAGCATCGAGACCATCGAGGGCATGCCGGGCTTTCCCGGCGGCGTTCCCGGCTACGAGCTCTGCCCGCTCGTGCAGGAGCAGGCATCCGAGGCGGGCGCCGAGTTCCAGATGGCTGCGCTCGAGAGCATCGAGGCCGAGGGCGCGGGCTGGCGCGTCGCCACGAGCGACGGCGAGCCCTGGGCGCGTGCGGTGATCCTGGCCACGGGAGCGCGGTTCAAGGAGCTCGGGCTCCCGGGCGAGGAACGGCTCAGGGGTCATGGAGTGAGCCACTGCGCGAGCTGCGACGCGCCGCTGCTGCGAGACCGCGCCGTGGGCGTGGTCGGAGGCGGTGACTCGGCGCTCCAGGAGGCCCTGACGCTCGCCGAAGCGGCCTCCCGCGTGATCATCGTCAACGAGGGCCGGGCGCTGACGGGACAGGAGAGCTATCGCTCGCGCGCGCTCGCGCACCCGAGGATCGAGGTCCGGGATGGCGCGGTGGTAGAGGAGATCCTCGGGGAGGAGACGCTCGCGGGTGTACGGATCCGCGAGCTCGCCACGGGCCGGGCGAGCGAGCTCGAGCTCGGCGGGCTCTTCGTCTACGTCGGCCTGCGCCCGAACACGGAGTGCTTCGCCGAGCGTCTTCGGCTCGACGCCTCCGGACGCGTCCCGACCGATGCAGCCTTGCGCACTGAGCTCACCGGTGTGCTCGCGGCCGGCGTCGCTCGCGTCGATGCGCCCGGGCGGGCGGCGAGCGCCGCCGGCGAGGGCGCCGCCGCCGCTGTCGCTGCGGATCGCTACCTTGCCGGCGGATCCTGGCCGGAGCAGGTACTCGCAGACGCGACGGCCGTCGCGCTCGGAACTGGAGGTACAGATGCCTGACAAGGTGACCGTTCACGACCCGCGCGGATACCCGCCCAAGGTGACGGGCAAGCCCCTCGCCGCGCGCCTCGAGAGCCTCGAGGGCAAGAACGTCTACCTCGTCGATTGCCTGTTCGACAACTCGGACGCGTTCATCGAGCAGCTCAGGGGCTGGTTCTCGGAGCATCTCCCCGAGGTGAAGACGCCGATCATCCGGCCCCGGGAGAGCTGGGTCGACGATCCGGAGATGCGCGCGACGATCACGGCCGACGGCGACGCGGCCATCCTCGGCGTCGGTCTCTGAAGCACGTGCAGCCCGACGGTCGTCGGGCTCGCGATGGCGCTCGAGGAGGGCGGCGTGCCGACGGTGGCCGTTCACACGCACGTCTTCTCCCGGCTCGCCCAATCGGTGGCGCGGGTCAACGGCATGCCGCACACGCGCCAGGCGTACGTCCCGCAGCCGGTCGTCGGCCGCTCGCCCGCCGAGCTGCGAGCCTACATCGAGGGCGACGACCCGGTCAGCGGTCGCTCGTTCGTCCAGGAGCTGATCGAAGGGCTGACGAAGCCGCTCGACGACGGTGATCTGAAGGGCGTCTCGTTCGAGCGCTCCACGCCGCGACTGCT
>CAZCIJ010000065.1:8975-12574 GCA_964498265.1 uncultured Gaiellales bacterium
GGAGAGCCTCCAGCGCCTGTTCATGGAGAACCGCTGGACCGACTACCTGCCGATCGTGCTCCCGACGGAGGAGCGCGTCGCCGCGATGCTCGAGGGAACGAGCCGCCGGCCGGACGAGGTCGTCGGACGGCTGCGGCCGACCGCGTACCGCGAGTTCTGGGAGTTCACAGTCGAGAAGGTGGCGGTGAACGCCGTCATGGCCGGCGCGCACCCCGACTACCTCCCGGTGATCCTCGCCATGGCGGCGAGCGGCGTCACTGCGCGCTCCAGCTCGACGACGTCGTTCGCGGCGATCACCCTCGTGAACGGTCCGATCCGCAACGAACTCGGCATGAACTCCGGGATCGGGGCCATGGGGCCCTACGACCACGCGAACGTGACCATCGGCCGCGCGCACGCCCTCCTCTCGCAGAACCTCCAAGGAGGGTCGGTGCCGGGCGAGACCTACATGGGCTCGCAGGGCAACCCGCTCGCGTACAGCTTCGCCTTCCCCGAGAACGAGGAGGACAGCCCCTGGGAGCCCTTCCACGTCGAGCACGGGTTCGACCGGGATACCAGCACGGTCAGCGTCTTCCTGGGAGGGTGGTACACGATCTTCGGCAACGGTCCGCGCGACACCTGGCAGGAGAAGTTCCGCCACTCGCTCGAGGCCTGCGACTCCTTCCTCGGGCCGATTCTCGTGCTCGATCCGCTCGTCGCCCGCGGGTTCGTCGAGCGGGGCTTCGACACGAAGCGGAAGCTCATCGACTGGTGCGCCGAGAACGGCCGCCTCCCGGCCCGCGAGTACTGGGACAACATCTGGATGCAGACGCTCGTGCGCCCGTGGGCGCTGTCGGGCGTCGAGCCCTACGCCTCGAACCTCGAGGCCGGCCCGGACGAGCTCGTGCAGATCTTCCGGCCCGAGGACATTAACGTCGTCGTCGTCGGCGGCGGGACGCAGCCGACCTGGAAGATGATCGGCGGGATGCTGAGGGAGGACATCGTCTCGATCGACGAGTGGAGGTAGCCCAGCCCTGGGGAAGCCGGCCGCCCCGGACGGGGAGCCGGCTGGCCGTCGGGGCGCTTCTGGATGGGTCGCCGCCCTGTGGCCGGTCTACGCCGGATCCCGCCACATGGCGAACAGCGACGGTCCGTCGGGAAGCGGGATCTCGGCTGTCACGTCGAAGCCGTGTCGCTCGTACAGGGCCGCGTTGAGCTCGCTCGTGGCCTCGAGGTAAGCGGGCACGCCGTCGCGGTCGCAGCGCCGCAACACGGTGTCGAGCAGGGCTGAGCCGATCCCCTGCCCTTGCCATTGCGGCTCGACGGCGAGCAGTTGCAGGACGTAGTAGCGCCCGGGCGGGTGGTGCTCGTCGAGCAGCGCCATCAGCTCGGAGAGGCGGTCGGCGTCGGCGCCGGCTCGCTCGGCGACCTGCTCGGCGAAGGCGTCCTCCTCGCTCTCGTCGAGCAGCGGTGTCGCGGGTGGGAGCCAGAGGGCGGCGCCGGTGCTCCCGGCGGTCATGTAGGTCTCGCCGTGGCGGGCGAACGCCTGCGCGTAGAGCTCAAAGACGCCGGGGAGGTTCCGCCAGCGGCGGAGCGCGTCCGGGAACGTCCAGGCGAGTACGGGATCCGCGTAGAACGCGCGGCCGAGCGTGCCGCCGATCGCCTGGATGTCCTCGGCGGTCGTGGCCTTCGTGACATCCACCGTCGCGGCGGGTACTGCTGTGCGCTCGAGCGTCGTGGCCTGGTATGCGACCATCGTGGGTGCTCCTCTCGCGGCCGAGCCGCGCGTGTCGCGTTTCGGCCCTGCGTTGCTGTTGACTGGGGCCATTGGAGCAGTCGGGATGCGGGAGGGGAATCGCGCTAGCTCGTGTCTTCGGGGTAGTGGTTCCCGAACCCGATGGCTTCAGCGAGCAACGCCCTTGGCCTGCTCGGCTGGAGCGACGCGGCCGTCCTCGCCCGCGTGCCGGCGACCACATCGACGAGCCCTCAAAGAAGACCCGCCCGAGCGGGGGTCTCCAGCGCGATGCCGAACGCCTCGCAGGCGGTGGAGAGGGAGTGGCCTCGGCGTGGCTCAAGCCCTACGGCCGAGAGACGGGTTTGGAGGAGCCGTCAGCGCAGGATCTCGATGAGGAGCACCCAGGCGTTCGCGACCGCCACCATGATCGAGATCACGATGCCGGCGGCGAGCCAGTAGAGGCCGCCGCCGGCCTCCGCGAGCAGCGTCGCTCCAGCGACCACCGCCGGCAGTGTCGCCACCTGGGTCGTGCCGACACGAACACCCGTGATCAGGCGCGTCTGGCCCTCCTGCCCGCGCGCGCCTCGGAGCTGGATGGTCACGGGTGTTGCCCAGACCAGCGCTGCAACACACGTCAGCTCGAGGCCGAGCGACGACGACGACTGCGGAACGAGCCCCAGCAGCGGGCCGGCGAGCGCGCCCGACAAGAGAACGATTGTCTCAGCCGCCCGTCCCGGCAGCCATGGCACGGAAAGGATGCGCTCCAGGTTGATCGAGAGCGCGACGAAGACGAGCCCGAGGAGCGCCGCCGACGCTCCGGCAGCGGCGACGAAGAAGTCGCTCCACTCAGCCGGCGAGTAGGCGTCCACGACCGAGACCGTAACGAACGAGGGGCACGAAGTCAGACCGGCTGAGCCCGCCTGAGAGCACCCTCGAGTGCCCGGAGCGCGTGCTCGTGTCCGCCAGCTACACGAACGTCCAGGTGAGCGAGCCCAACGCCTTGCTCACGCCTTCAGGCAGGAGATCGACGCGCGACGCTGACGGTCGCCGGGCCGAGGCGTCCCGTCGAGCAAGCGTCGTCCGTCCGATGAGTTCCGGTCTCCTCGCCGGTCCTTCGTCCCAAAGGCAGGATTCGCAGCGGCGCACAGGAGAGGAGCGAAGCGATGAGCGAGCTAGCTGGGATGGACACGCCACCGGTTGTCTCTCGTGAGGAATGGGACGCCGCGCGCGAGGAGTTGCTGGTCAAGGAGAAGCAGCTCACCAGCGCCCGTGACGCGCTGGCCGCCGAGCGCCGCCGCATGCCGTGGCTTGCGGTGGACAAGGGGTACGCGTTCGACGGCCCAAAGGGGAGGGCGAGCCTGCTCGATCTTTTCGAGGGACGGCGGCAGCTGATCGTCTACCGCTTCTTCTACGACCCTGGGATGAGGCGGTTTCCCGAAGCAGGCTGCGGAGGCTGTTCGTTCCTCGCCGACCAGGTCGCCCACCTCGCCCATCTGAACGCCCGCGACACCACGCTGGCCTTCGTCTCGCGCGCGTCGCAGGCTGACATCGGGCGCTGGAAGGCACGGATGGGCTGGGAGATTCCCTGGTACACGATCACGGACGACTTCGACAGCGACTTCGGCGTCGACGAGTGGCACGGCACCAACGCCTTCATCCGTGACGGCGACCGGATCTTTCGGACCTACTTCGTCAACAACCGCGGCGACGAGGCGATGGGCAGCACCTGGGCCTTCCTCGACATCACCGCGCTCGGGCGCCAGGAGGAGTGGGAGGACTCCCCGCACGGCTACCCGCAGACCCCGCCGTACCAATGGTGGAACCTGCACGACGAGTACGAGGGCTCGTGAAATTGGTTGTTGAGAGCTCTTGGGCTGACGGGACG
>CAZCIJ010000066.1:0-12475 GCA_964498265.1 uncultured Gaiellales bacterium
ACGGGACGCTTATCGACTGGAATCGCGGCGTCGCGTCGGCATTGTCGGCTCTTTGGCCGGAGGAGGACGCCGGCTCGCTGCTCGCCGACTACCACGCGATCGAGCCCGTCGTCGAGGAGGAGCAGCCGGCGCTGCCGTACCGAGAGGTGATGGCGGAGACGACGAGGAGGATCCGGGCGCTCCGTGGCCTTCGGCTCGCGTCGCAGGACGAGCACGTGCTCGCGCGCAGGCTCCCGGAGTGGCCGCCGTTTCCCGACGCCCCCGCCGCGCTCGTGGAGCTGCGCCGGCGCGGTGCCCGTCTCGGGGTGCTCTCGAACACAGACCCCGATCTGATCGGCGCGTCGATCGTCCGGCTGGACGTGCCGTTCGACGAGGTGGTGACGGCCGCAGACACAGGATCGTACAAGCCGGCGCACGGGCACTGGCACGTGTTCTTCGAGCGCACCGGCGCGAGGGCTGGCGAGCACGTGCACGTTGCGCAGAGCCTCTTCCACGACATCGCCCCCGCAGCCGAGCTCGGGCTCAGGTCGGTCTGGATCAATCGCCTGGGCGAGCGGCCGGGCCGGCAGCCTGCACGGGAGCTGCCCGACCTCACGGAGCTTCCCGGCACGCTCGAGGAGATGGGTTTGCTCGTCCAGCAGGACTCGCACATGTGAGCAGGCTGCGGGCGCGGTGCACCGATTGCGGGACGTTGACCGCGGTCGCCGTCGGAGACGGCTACGAGTGCCATGCGTGCGGCCGGACGTACGCAGCCGGCCTGGTGCGCGTACCGTGCGCCTGGGGACGCGGAGGCGAGCTCATGGAGGACGCCGCGCGGCTTCCGCTTCCCTACCCGGAGGTGGCGTCGGTCGAGCAAGAGACGCTCGCGGCGCAGAACCTCGAGCTCGCGTCCGTGCTTCCCGCGGTCCCGCTCGTGCTCGGCGGATGCTGCTGTGCGCACATCGGCGCCGTCGAAGGCCTCGCGACGCGCGGCGGACGGCTCGCCGTCGTCTGGCTCGATGCGCACGGGGACCTGAACACGCCGGAAACGTCGCCGAGCGGCAACGCGTGGGGGATGCCGCTGCGCATGCTCATCGACTCCGGGACGGTGCGGATCGAGGACGTGGCGCTCGTCGGCGCGCGGAGCCTGGACGCTCCGGAGGAGGAGTTCATACGCGCGAGCAGGCTGGCGGTGGGCGTCACGGGGATCGACCAGGCGCTCGAGGGAGCCGAGCGCGCCTACGTCGCCCTCGATCTCGACGTGCTCGATCCCGGCGCCGGCGTGGCCGTATGGACCGGTGAGCCGGGCGGCCTGTCGCTGGCGGAGCTGGAGGGGGTCCTGCGCGGAATCGTGGCGAGCCGGCCTCTCGCCGGAGCGGGGCTCACGGGCCTCGCTCCCGTCGCGGCGAACGTCGCGCTACTGACGAGGATCTGTCGGGCGCTCGGCCTCTGACGGGAGCCCTCTCTGGCAGGCGGCCGCCGGCGCTCGCCGGAGGTGCTCGGGAAGGACGGCCGGGGAACGGGCGCAGGGGTGGCGCGAGCGGCCCCTAGAATAGTCCGGACATGGCGGGCCGGATCGACGTCTCCATCGAGCAGAGCGGCATGCCCGAAGAAGACGAGCAGGCCCCGCTCAGGCGGGATCCGAACACGTGCCCGCGCTGCAGCTCGCACTACCGCGAGGACGAGCTGGAGCGGACTCTCAGGGTCTGCGCGCACTGCGGCCACCATTTCGCCCTGCGAGCTCGCGAGCGCATCGTCCAGCTGGTCGACCACGGCACCTTCGACGAGGAGCACGCCGAGCTGCGCTCGGCCGATCCGCTCGGGTTCTTCGATCTGCGCTCGTACACGGAGCGCCTCGCCGAGGCCGAGATCTCGACCGGCCTCGGCGACGCCATCGTGGTCGGCTCCGCCAAGATCGAGCGCCGCCCGTGCGAGCTCGCGGTCATGGACTTCTCGTTCATGGGCGGGTCGATGGGGAGCGTGGTCGGGGAGAAGTTCGTTCGCGCGTGCGAGGACGCCGCCGAGCGCGGGATCCCGCTCGTATGCGTCACGGCCTCGGGCGGCGCGCGCATGCAGGAGGGGATCCTCTCTCTGATGCAGCTGCCGAAGACCGTCTGCGGCGTGGAGAGCCTGCGCGAGCGACGCTGTCCCTTCATCTGCGTCATGACCCATCCGACGACTGCCGGGGTGCTCGCGAGCTTCGCGAGCCTCGGCGACGTCATCGTCGCCGAGCCCGGGGCGCTGCTTGCCTTCACGGGCCCGCGCGTCGTGCAGCAGACGGTGCGCGAGAAGCTGCCGGACGACTTCGGGTTGACGGAGTCCAACTACCGGCTCGGCCACGTCGACGCGGTTCTCACGCGTGCCGAGCTCCGGCCGTTCCTGGGGCGGGTGCTTGCGCTCTTCGCCGATGGACGGTAGGCGCTCGAGCGCGATCGAGCAGCTGCGGCTGCGCGAGCGACTGGCGAAGCTCCGCGAGACTCGGCTTCTCCGCGGGGCCGGGGTCTCGGGCGAGCTCGCCCGGCTGCGCCGTCAGATCGAGCGGATCGCGGCCGAGCCGACGGAGGACGAGGCCTGGCAGGCGGTCGAGCTCGCTCGTCACGAGCAGCGGCCGTACACGCTCGACTACGTGGAGCGCATGTTCGACGACTTCGTCGAGCTCCACGGCGATCGCTTCAACCTCGACGATCACGCGATCGTGGCGGGGCTCGGCCGCTTCGCCGGGCGGACGGTGGCCCTCGTCGGGCACCAGAAGGGGCGCGACATCCACGAGCGAACGAGGCGCAACTTCGGCATGGCTCTCCCGGAGGGCTATCGCAAGGCGATGAGGGTGATGGAGCTCGCCGACCGTCACGGCTTCCCCGTGCTCTCGCTCATCGACACCCCCGGGGCGTACCCCGGGGTGGCGGCGGAGCAGCACGGGCAGGGTGGCTGGATCGCCCGCAGCCAGCTCGCGATGGTGCGGCTCGAGGTGCCGACCGTCGCCTGCGTCATCGGAGAAGGCGGCTCGGGCGGCGCGATCGCGATCGGCGTCTCGGACCGGGTGCTGATGCAGGAGAACGCGATCTACTCCGTGATCTCCCCCGAGGGGTGCGCCGCCATCCTCTGGCGCGACCGGACCGAGGCCAAGAAGGCCGCGGCGGCGTTCAGGCCCGACGCGCGCTCGTGTCTCGAGCTCGGCGTCGTAGACGTGATCGTGCCGGAGCCGTCCGGCGGCGCGCACATCGACTACGACATCGCTGCGAAGCTCCTGGCCGACAGCCTCGAGGCCGCCTTCGCGGAGCTCGCGGGCCTCCGTCCGGACGAGCGGCTGCGCCGCCGCCGCGCGCGGTTCCGGAGCCTCGGAGTCTTCGCTGCGTGAGCCATCCCCCGTTTGGAGTATCCACGGGATCCACAGGGTTATCCCCGGAGCGGCGTCCAGACTGCGAAGAGCTGGTAGCGATCGCGTCGCTGTCGTGTGACGGATGACACACAGACGGCCGTGACGAGCCTCGAGGAGTACCGCCGCAAGAGACGACCGTCGCGAACTCTCGAGCCGGTAGGCGGAGGGGAAGCGGGCGCGGAGCCGATCTTCGTCGTTCAGCGTCATGCCGCGAGGCGCCTGCACTACGACTTCCGCCTCGAGCGCGGGGGTGTGCTCGCGAGCTGGGCTGTGCCGAAGGGGCTTCCGCGCCAGCCGGGCGACCGGCGTCTGGCCGTTCACGTGGAGGACCACCCGCTCGCCTACGCGGACTTCGAGGGCGAGATTCCGAGCGGCGAGTACGGCGCGGGCAGCGTCGAGATCTGGGACCGCGGGACGTACGAGCTGCTGGAGGAGAAGCCGGACGGCGGGCTCACCGTTCGTCTGGGGGGCGAGCGGCTGCGCGGGGTGTGGACGCTGGTGCCGGCGGGTCTCGGCGGCGACGCCAGGAACTGGCTCCTCGTCCGGAAGCGAGGCGAAGGCTCGCCGCCCGACGCCGGACACCACGAGTACCGGCCGATGCTTGCGACCCTGGCGGACCGCCTGCCGTCCGGGCCTGGGTGGGTCTACGAGATCAAGTGGGACGGGTATCGAGCCCTCTGCCGCGTCAGCGGCGGCGAGGCCGAGCTGCGGAGCCGCGCCGGCCACGATCTGACGGCGAGGTTCGCCGAGATCGCTCGGGCTCTGCCGCGCGCGCTGCGCACGCCCGACTGCGTGGTCGACGGCGAGGTCTGCGCGCTCGACGCGCAGGGGCGGCCGAGCTTTCAGGCGATGCAGCAGGGGTCCGGGACGCTCGTGATCGAGCTCTTCGACCTGCTCGAGCTCGACGGCAGTCCGCTCCTCGACCTCCCCCTGTCCGAGCGCCGGGCGCGCCTCGAGGAGCTGCTCGATCCCCGGATCGCGTCCGTTCGCTTCTCGTCCTCCTTCGAGGACGGGGACGCACTCATTGCCGCCGCGAGCGAGCGGCACCTGGAGGGGATCGTCGCCAAGCGCGCCGACTCTCGCTACCAGCCCGGGAAGCGCTCGCGCGACTGGCTCAAGATCAAGGCGCGTGCCGAGCAGGAGTTCGTCGTCGTCGGCTACACGAAGGGCGAGGGCAGGCGCGCGAGGTCGTTCGGGGCGCTCGTGCTGGCCGTCCGGCAGGGAGACGACCTCGTCTGGGTGGGGAACTGCGGCACCGGCTTCACGGAGGCCGAGATCGACCGCCTGGTCGGGAAGCTGCGGCCGCTCGAGCGCAAGACGTCGCCCCTCGCGATCGTGCCGAGGATGCCGCGCGTTCGAGAGGACGCCGTCGTCTGGGTCAGGCCGAAGCTCGTCGCCCAGGTCGAGTTCGCGGAGTGGACGCGCGACGGGCGGCTCCGTGCGCCGTCGTACAAGGGACTGCGAGAGGACAAGGCTCCGGCGGACGTACGCCGGGAGCAGGCTCCCGAGCGCGAGGTTCGGCGCGGCTCCCGTGCCCTTCGTCTTCGCAACCTCGACAAGGTGTTCTGGCCTGGGGAGGGGATCACGAAGGGGGAGTTGCTCGACTACTACGGTCGCGTCGCGCCGGCGCTCGTCCCGCACCTCCGGAACCGGCCGTTCACGATGAAGCGTTATCCGGACGGCATCGAGGGCGGCCACTTCTTCCAGAAGGACGCGCCCGTGCACATGCCTGACTGGATTCGCAAGCGGCCCTTCCCGGCCACGTCGCGCGACGGCGAGCGCCGGCGCACGATCCACTACCCGCTCGTGAACGACGAGCTCGCGCTCCTCTGGATGGTGAACATGGGTTGCATCGACATGAACACGTGGTACTCGCGCGTCGATCGTCCAGACCGGCCCGACTTCGTGCTCTTCGACCTCGACCCCGCCGAGGGCTCGGGGTTTCGCGACGCCGTCCGCGTGGCGAAGCTCATCAAGGAGCTCCTCGACGCCGTCGGCCTCGAGGGCTACGCGAAGACGAGCGGGGCGGACGGCGTCCACGTGCTCGTGCCGATCGCGCGGCGGCACACGTACGAGGAGACGCGGGCGTTCTCGGCGCTCCTCGCCGGCACGCTGGAGCGCACCCATCCGGGTCTCGTGACTACCGAGTGGAAGCGCGCGAAGCGCCGCGGCGTCCTCATCGACTCGAACCAGAACCGTGAGGGCGCAACGATCGCGAGCGTCTACTCGGTGCGCCCGCGCACGGGCGCCCCGGTCTCGGTGCCGCTGCGATGGGAGGAGCTGGCCGACGACCTCGATCCGAAGGACTTCACGATGGCGGTCGCGCTCGACCGCGTCGATCGTCACGGGGATCTGTTCGAGCCCGTGCTGCACGGCCGGCGATCCCTGACGCGTGCGCTCGACTCGCTGGGGGCGTGAGGGCGTCGCCTCAGATCGCGGTCATCGGCCCCGGCCGGGCCGACGACGGCACGCAGGCGCTCGCCGAGGAGGTCGGGCGTCTGCTGGCCGAGCGCGGCTGCGTCGTCGTGTGCGGAGGTCTCGGGGGAGTGATGGAGGCGGTGGCGCGAGGAGCGCGGGCGGCGGGCGGCGTCGTGCTGGGCATCCTTCCCGGCACCGAGCGGAGCGGGGCGAATCCCTGGGTCTCGTACGCAATCGCGACCGGAATCGGCGAGGCTCGCAACCTGGCCGTGGCGGCGAGCGGCGACGCCGCGATCGCCGTCGGCGGAGAGTGGGGGACCAGCTCGGAGATCGCGCTCGCGCGCAAGCTCGGCCGGCCGGCGGTGCTCCTCGGCCGCCCGTCGGTCTCGGTCGAGGGCGAGGGCGTCGAGCGTGCCGAGACGCCCGAGGAGGCCGTCGCCGTCGCTCTACGGCTGGCCGGCGAGCAGCGCCTGTAGCAGCGAGCGCGCGCCCCGCTTGTCGAGAGGCTCGTTGAGATTGCCGCACTTCGGGGACTGGACGCACGAGGGGCAGCCGTGGTCGCACGGGCAGCCTGCGAGGAGACGCACGGTGTCGGCCGTCCAGCCTTCGAAGCGCTCGAACCCGCGCTCGGCGATCCCGACCCCGCCCGGATGGCCGTCGTAGACGAAGATCGTCGGCGCGCCGGTCTGCGGGTGGACGTTGGTCGAGAGTCCGCCGATGTCCCAGCGGTCGCACATGGCCCAGAGGGGCAAGAGCGCGATGAGGGCGTGCTCGGCGGCGTGCAGCGTGCCGAGCAGGTCGTGACGGCGCTCGAGCTGCTCGGGCTCGGGCGAGAACCACACCGCCTCCGTCGGGAAGGTCTGCGGCGGCAGGTCGAGCAGGCAGAGATCGAGCGCCTCCTGCGTACGGATCGAGCGCTTCTGGAAGGCGATGACCTGCTCGGTCACGCTGACGGCTCCGAAGAAGAGCTCGACCCCCAGGCGTCGCTCGCGCCGAGCCACGTGCTCGACGAAGGTCGCCGTCTCGCGCTTCGTCTGGGTGTAGTAGTCGCCGTCGAAGCGCTCGACGAGCGCAACGCGACCCTCGAGGTCGAGCGAGAGCACGCGGTAGCTCTCCCCGAGGTGCAGGTAGATGGCGCCGTCGTGGACGGTCGAGCAGGCGCGCTCGGCTTCGACGAGACCGAGCATCTGTCCCGTCCCGGCGTCGACGACCATGACCGCGTCCGTGCCTGCCGAGCGCAGGGAGATCCGGCCCGCCGGGTAGTCCCGGCCGGCCCACGCCAGCCCGCCGGGAGTCGCCGTCAGCTCACCGCGCTCCGTCAGGAGCTGAGCACGAGCGAGCGCGGCATCCCCGAGGAGCGTGCGGTCGCTCTCGGAGATCGGGGCCTCGAACGCCGCCGCGCGGACGTGGCCGTCCTGCACCCGCGGGTTGGCGTGGTCGACGATCGCAGCTTCGACGCGGCGCGAGAGCAGCGCGTCGGGCTCGCGCATGAAGAACTGGTCGAGGGCGTCGTCGCCGGCGACGAGGACCGCGAGCCCGGCCTGACGTCGGCCCGCCCGGCCCCATTGCTGCCGCAGGCTCGCCACCGTTCCGGGGAAGCCGACGGCGATCGCGCAGTCGAGGAGCCCGACGTCGATGCCGAGCTCGAGCGCGTCGGTCGCCGTGACCCCGAGCAGGTCGCCCTCGACGAGGCGGCGCTCGATCTCCCGCCGTTGGGACGGCGTGTATCCGGCTCGGTACGGCGCGAGCCGTCGCGCGAGCGGAGGATCGAGGCGCTCGCGCGCGAAGCGGTGGACGAGCTCCGCCGCCTTGCGGCTCTTCGTGAAGCAGATCGTTCGCAGCTCCTGCTTCACCAGCCCAGCGAGGAGACGCGCGCCCTCGGCGAGGGAGCTGGCGCGCTCGCCGAGCTCGGCGTCGAGGAGCGGTGGATTCCAGAGGGCGACCGTTCGCTGCGCACGCGGCGCGCCGTCGTCGTCGACGACCGTCACGCGCTCCCCGATGAGAGCCTCGCCGAGCTCCGTCGGGTTGGCGATCGTCGCCGACGCGAGCAAGACCTGCGGGCGTGTGCCGTAGATTCCGGCCAGACGGCGCAGCCTGCGCAGGACGTTCGCCACGTGCGCGCCGAACACCCCGCGGTACACGTGTGCCTCGTCGATCACGACGAATCGCAGGTTTGCGAGGACGTCGCCCCAACGGTCGTGGTGCGGCAGGATGCCGACGTTCAGCATGTCGGGGTTGGTCAGGATCACGTTCGCCCATCGTCGGATCTGCCAGCGGCGCTCCGGCTCGGTGTCTCCGTCGTAGATCGCTGCCCGCAGGCGACGGAGCCGGAAGGCCGAGAGCGAACGTGCCTGATCCTGCGCGAGCGCCTTGGTCGGGTAGAGGTAGAAGGCGCGCAGCGCCGGATCGGCCGCGAGGGCCGACAGGACGGGCAAGTTGAAGGCGAGCGTCTTGCCGCTCGCCGTTCCGGTCGCGACGAGCACGTGCTCGCCGCGCTGCGCTGCGGCGAACGTCTCCGCCTGGTGGGAGTACAGGGAGGTGATGCCGCGGCCGAGGAGGGCGCTCACCACCTCGGGCGCGAGGTCGATTGGGAGCGCGACAGGACGAGCCGCCTGCGCGGGGATTCGCTCGGAGTGCGCGAGCTCGTCTCCCGCGATCAGCGTGTCCCAGGGAGTGACCGTGGCGACCACGGGAACGATGCTAGCCTCAGCGCGGCCGTGGTTCCCTGCTGCCTCACGATCGCGACGTCGGACTCGGGCGGCGGGGCCGGGATCCAGGCCGACCTGAAGGCGTTCGCCCGGGCCGGCTGCCACGGGACGAGCGCCATCGTGGCGCTCACCGCCCAGAACACCGTCGCGGTGACGGACGTCCACGAGGTTCCCCCCGCGTTCATCCTCGCCCAGCTCGAGGCGCTCTTCGCCGACCTCCCGCCGCAGGCGGCGAAGACGGGCATGCTCTTCAGCGGAGCTATCATCGAGACCGTCGCCGACTTCCTCGCTGCGCATCCGCTCCCGCTCGTGGTCGATCCGGTGATGGTGGCGGCGTCCGGCGCGAAGCTCCTCCTCGACAGCGCCGTGCGGACGCTCACCGGACGGCTGTTCCCGCTCGCCGCGGTCGTCACGCCCAACCTCCCCGAGGCGTGTGCTCTCGCGCGCGTGCCGTACCGCGAGGACGCAGACCGCCGCGAGCTGGCCGAGGCCGTCCACGCGCTCGGCGCTCCGGCCGTCGTCGTCACCGGCGGCCACGGCGCCGAGCCCGTGGACTGGCTCTTCGACGGCAGTCGTCACGTCGCGATTCCCGTCGAGCGCCTCGAGCGCCCGACGACCCACGGGGCGGGCTGTACGCACTCCGCGAGCCTCGCAGCGCTGCTCGCCCGCGGGTTGCCGCTCGAGGAGGCGGCGCGCGGCGCCGCGCTCACCGCGACCGAAGCCGTCCGCAACGGGCTCGGGGTTCTCGGCGCGGGGCCTGGACCCGTCGACGTCCTCGGTGTTGAGACTCTCGGCGCTCGGTGAGTTCGGGCTCCTCGACGAGCTCGCCCGCCGCGGGCTCGTCCAGGGAATCGGCGACGACACGGCCGTTCTCGGCGGCGGGCTGGTCGTGACGCAGGACGCGCTTCTCCAGGACGTCCACTTCAGGCTCGACTGGACATCGTGGCACGACCTCGGCTACAAGGCGGCGGCGGTCAACCTCAGCGACCTTGCGGCTGCGGGAGCCGAGCCGGAGGCCCTCGTCGTCAGTCTCGGGCTTTCTCCCGGCACCCACCTCGGCGACGTCCTCGGCCTGTACGAGGGGCTCAACGAGCCCGGTGTTCCGGTGTGCGGCGGGGACACGGCCCGCGCGGAGAGGCTCTACCTGAGCGTGACGGCGGTCGGGCGCTCCGCCCGCGTTCCGGGCCGGGCCGGCGCCCAGCCCGGCGACGTCCTCTTGGTGACAGGGCCTCTGGGCGCGGCTGCCGCGGGTCAGCGGGCGCTCGAGCGCGGGCTCGAGGGGTTCGACGAGCTCGTCCGGGCGCACCGGCGCCCGCCGTACCGGCTCGACGCCGGCCGTCTGCTCGCGCCGGTGGCTCACGCTCTCATCGACCTCTCCGACGGGATCGCCTCCGACGCGCTCCGGATCGCCGAGCGCTCCGGCTGCCGCCTCGAGGTCGACGTCGACCGGCTGCCAGTCGCCCCGCGTGTGGCCGAGCTCGGCTCGGACCCGTTCTGGACGATGGGCGAGGACTACGAGCTGCTCGCCGCGCTCGCCCCCGACGATGCGAGCGAACTCGCGTTCCCGGCCGTCGGTCGGTGCGTCGAGGGCTCGGGCGTCGGGCTCGCGCTCGCCGGCAAGACGGTGCGGCTCGAGGGATTCGACCACTTCCTGCCGGACTCCCCCGCGCGCTGAGCGCGCGCCCCGTGCTGGAAGCGCTTCGAATGGAAGCCGCGCCAGCCGGGGCGGCTCTTCGGCGGCCAGCGGCAGCGACTGGCGATGGGAGACAGCGAGCGTCCTGCGGGACCCCTCAGCGACTCCACTTCTTCGATCCCCGGACGCTCCAGGCGATCTGGGAGGTCGGCTACGCCCTTTCCGCGGGCACAGCTACCCGGCGGCGGCTGCCCGGCGGAGCGACGCTCCTACGCCGCCGCCTCGAGCCAGGGCGCCCAGGCCTGCTCGAAGTGCTTGCGCGGCCGCGCGCCGATCACGGTGTCGCGCGCCTCTCCGTGCTCGAACAGGATGAGCGTCGGGATCGAGAGCACGCCGTACCGTGACGCCGTTGCCGGGCTCTCGTCGACGTTGAGCTTGACGAACTTGACGCGCTTCTCGTACTCGGCGGCCATCTCGCGCATGATCGGGGCGATCGCCCGGCACGGCCCGCACCACGGAGCCCAGAAGTCAACGACCACCGGCTGGTCGGCGCGCAACACCTCTTGCTCGAAGGTGGCGTCGTTCACCTCCAGGACGCCGGCCATCGGCGCCGAGTATACCCGAGCCGTCTCAACCCCCTCCCTCCCGAGCCGCTCACCGCGACTCGCGCGGCGTCTCGAGCCGTCGTGCGAGCGCGCGGAGGCGCAGCGCGGGCACGTGCAGGACGGCCTCGAGGACGATCCACCCGCTCATCTTCGAGCGCCCGCGCTCCCGCTCCGTGAAGACGATCGGTACCTCGACGACGCGAAAGCCGGATCGGAGCGCACGGTACGTGGTCTCGATCTGGAAGGCGTACCCGCGCACGGAGACGCGGTCGAGGTCGATGCGTTCGAGGACCGCGCGACGAAAGCACTTGTACCCGCCGGTCAGATCGCGGACGGGGATCCCGAGGAGGAGCCGCGCGTAGAGGCAGCCGCCGCGGCTGACCGCTCGTCGCAGGAGGCCCCAGCTCGGGGTCGACCCGCCGGCGACGTAGCGGGACCCGAGGGCGACGTCCGCGCCGTTGTCTATGCTGGCAATCAATCGTGGAAGGTCGTTCGGGTCGTGTGAGAAGTCGCAGTCCATCTCCACCACGAGTTCGGCCTCGGCGGCGAGCGCGTGCCGGAAGCCTGCGAGGTATGCGGGCCCGAGGCCCTCCTTCGTCGGCCGGTGGAGCACCGAGACGATCGGGAGCTCGGCGGCGAGCTCGTCCGCGACGTCGCCCGTTCCGTCCGGGGAATCGTCGTCGATCACGAGGATCCGTCCGTCGAGGCCGGCGCGTCGGAAGACCTCGACGAGGGTCCGAACCATCGGCTCGAGGTTCTCGCGCTCGTTGTAGGTGGGCAGGCAGACGACGAGCATCGGCATATCATCGCCATCCATGGAGCGTCCTCTCCCGAGAAACGGTGAGCTCGCAGAGGCCTTCGAGCTGCTCGCCGACATGCTCGAGCTCGACGGGGCTGACGCCTTTCGCCTGCAGGCCTACCGGCGGGCGGCGACGCGCATCCGCGAGACTGCCGCGCCGGTGGCGCAGCTCGCGCTCGGCGGCAAGGCGACGCAGCTCTCGGGGATCGGGTCGACGATCGAGGCGAAGATCGCCGAGCTCGCGCAGACGGGCGATCTTCAAGCGCTCGCCAAGCTACGCAGTCGCATCCCGCCCGGGCTCGTCGACGTCATGCACGTTCCGGGTCTCGGCCCCAAGACCGCGCGCAAGCTCTGGCAGGAGCTCGGCGTCGAGACCGTGGACGATCTGCGCAGGGCGGCCGAGGCGCACCGGCTCCGGGCGCTGCCGGGACTCGGCGAGAAGACCGAAGAGCGCGTCCTCCAGGGGCTCTCGGCGCGCACCGGCGCCAGGGTGACCACCGGTCGAGCGCTGCTCGGACAGGCGCTGCCGCTCGTCAAGGAGGTCGTGGAGGCGCTGCGCCGCGACCCTGCAGCCGTCGAGGTGTCGGAGGCGGGGAGCGTGCGCCGGCGCACGGAGACCGTGCACGACGTCGACGTGATCGCGACCGCCAGCGACCCCGAGGCGCTCATCGCGCGCTTCGTCGCCGCCGACTGGGTAGCGGACGTCGTCGCTCGCGGCGGCACGAAGGCCGTGGTCGTGGCGCAGAACGGCCTCCGTGTGGACTTGCGGGTCGTTCCGCCCGACTGCTACGGCAACCTCCTTCAGCACTTCACCGGATCCAAGGCGCACAACGTCGCGCTCCGGGAGGCCGCGGTGCGGCAGGGCCTGTCCGTGTCCGAGTACGGGGTAGAGCGCGTCGAGACGGGTGAGCTCGTGCGCATGGGATCGGAGGAGGAGCTCTACGACTTCCTCGG
>CAZCIJ010000067.1:0-12462 GCA_964498265.1 uncultured Gaiellales bacterium
CCCAGTACGTCTCCGGCTGGGGGTGCACCTGCGGGTCCCCGTAGACCTCGCTCGTGGACGCGAGGAGGAAGCGCGCGCGCTTGAACTTCGCCAGCCCGAGCGTGTTGTGGGTCCCGTACGAGCCGACCTTGAGGGTGTGCAACGGCAGGCGCATGTAGTCGATCGGGCTCGCCGGGCTCGCCAGGTGAAAGACGACGTCCACGGGCTCGTCGATCTCGATGTGCTCCGTCAGGTCGTGGTTCATGAACATGAAGCTCTCGTCCCGGACGTGCTCGAGGTTGACGAGCGAGCCCGTGTCCAGGTTGTCCACGCAGATAACGCGATGGCCGTGCGCAAGCAGGTAATCGCACAGGTGCGAGCCGAGAAAGCCCGCCCCCCCGGTGACGACGGCCGTTGGCACCCGCACGATCGTACCGAAGGCGCGCGACAGCCCGGCACACCCCTCCGAGGATTAACGAGATTCTTACGTCGCGAAGTCGCGAGTGAAGATACGGGGCGAAGCTCGCTAGCGGAGGTGCTTGTTCGCCTCCATGTCGAAGAACATGGCGAACAGCGTGAGCTGGAGCCCGGAGATGAGCAGCACCGCGACGAGGACGACCGTGGCGGCGGGGATGGGGTTTCCCGCAGCGCGAAGGCCTGTCTCGATGAGCCCGAGGACGAGCCCCCCGAGGAACAGGAAGCTCCCGAGCGCGTAGAAGAGCACGAGCGGGTGGAAGTCGCGGATCACGTACTTCTCCTTGAGGCGCCACAGGAAGCCCTTGAACAGGAGCCAGGAGATGCGTGGGACGACCCGGTGCAGGCGGATGCCGCTCTCCTCGCCCACGCCGTAGATCGGCCGCGACGAGTAGTCGCGCACGCGCTTGTTCCAGACGTTCAGGTGGACGAGCATGTCGTTGGGGAAGCCGTAGCGCTCGTAGAGCCGCTCGAGATCGAGCTCGCGCAGCGTGTCGAGCCCAACGGCCGTAAACCCGGACTGCGAGTCGCCGACGTGCCAGTAGCCGGACGCGATCTTCGTCAGGAACGAGAGCACGGCGTTGCCGAAGTAGCGGTGACGAGGGATCACGGTCCACGCCTCGCCCGTGAAGAGCCGGTTCGACTTCGCGTAGTCGCACTCCCCACGGGCGACGGCGCCGGCGAGCGCCTCGAGGTCGGCGGGATCCATCTGCCCGTCGGCGGCCATGACGCAGGCGACGTCGATCGCCTCCTCGATCACGCGGCGGTAGCCGGACACGATGGCGGCGCCGACACCCCGGTTGACGGCGTGCTCGAGGACCTCGACGCGCGGGTCCGCCTCGCGAGCGCGCTCGGAGGTCCCGTCCGACGAGCCGTCGTCGATGACGATGATGCGATCGACGAAGGTCGGGATGGCCGCGACCGTCTCCCCGACGAGACGCTCCTCGTCGTAGGCGGGAACGACGACGGCGACGCGCTTGCCGTCGAGCA
Source organism: uncultured Gaiellales bacterium (assembly GCA_964498265.1). Lineage (GTDB taxonomy): Bacteria > Actinomycetota > Thermoleophilia > Gaiellales > Gaiellaceae > CAZCIJ01. The sequence continues at coordinate 1,444 of CAZCIJ010000067.1, forward strand.
TCGGCGCTACGCGTTCCGCTGCAGGCGACGGCGCACCGGATCCCAGAGCAGCGCGAGCGCGACGCCGACGACGAGCCCGATGACGGCGCCGACGACGATCGACGTACGGCTCGAGCGCGCGGCCACCTGGCTCGCCGTCGCGCGGCTGACGATCTGCGCCCGCTCGACATCGCGCGCGAGCGCGAGCGAGAGCTCCGTCTGCGTCTTCTGCGCGATGAGCGAGCCGCGCTCGCTCTGGGTGTCGCCGAGAAGGCCGAGCAGCACCAGCCGCTCCGTCTCGGTGAGCTCGGCTCCGCCCTCGAGCGCGGACCGGTAGCGCCCGATCTCGGCGTCGCGAGCGGCGATCTGGCCGTCGAGGCTCTCGAGCTGGATCGTCAGCTGCTCGATCTTCGCGTCCGGATACGTCGAGATTCGCGCCACCGCCGTCTCGGCAAGGCGGTTGGCAGCCTGCGCGCTCTGGCGGCGCCACGGGCCGCGAACGGTGATCTCGACGAGCTGGGCCTGCCCCGTCCTCGCCCCGGCGCCGGCGACGGTCTTCGTGGAGATCCCGGTCCGGAGCTCGCGCCCCGGGACGCCCACGTCGGCGGCGACGGCTTGCACGACCGACTCGCTGCGGACGATCTGGTTGATCGTGGAGGGGTTCGTCTGCTGGCTCTGCACCTGCGCGTTCGAGCTCGGCGTGAGCGGCTGTCCGGGATAGACCGTGGCGCGCGCCTGGTACACGTCGCCGCCTCCCAGCGAGACGAGCCAGCCGATCACGGCGCCGGCGGCGATCGCGCCGATGACGAGCCACCACCGGCTGAGGATCGCCCAGCCGTAGTGAGCGAGGTCGACCTCCCGCTCGGCGTCCAGCTCCACCTCGGGGACCGGGGCCCGCTCTCGCTCAGCCCTCATCGCCGCCCGACTGTACCAGCGTGGCTCCCCGTCTCATGGCGCATGAGATCAGGCTGCCGACCGTCTATCGCCGCGGCCGGCCGCGTCGCTCACCGATTCGGCCGGCGATGTCAGGGTGCTGCCAGCCGAGGAGGCGGTGGAGCTGCATCACCTCGAGGAGACCAACGGCGATCGTACGCATCTGGGTGGGGGTTAGAGCACCGACCTGCTCGATCAGGTCGTCCTCGTGAAGTGTCGTGACGTGACCGCAGATCGCGACCGTGCGCGGCTGGCTCGCGATCAGCGGAAACCCGGGCCCTGGGTCGCGATTCGGGCTGGTGGAGAGACGAACTGCGAGAACAGTGGGGAACGTCTCGTTCCAGCCGTTCTCCGAGACGACGGCGAAGCGCTTGTTCTCGTGGAGACCGATGTCAGCCCACCAGATCTGCCCCCATCGGGCCTCGCCCGGCATCAGTCTCCGAACACACCACGCCGTGCGGCGCGGCGCACCGTGGCCCGAGGAACCTCGGCGATCTCCGGGTCGTCAGCCCAGCGACGATACGTAGCCAGGCGCTCCTCGTCGAGCGTGGCCTCGTACCCAAGCCGGGCGTACTCCCGCAGTCGCTCAGCCGAGGAGGCCGACTGGGGGAGACGCAGACGAGCCGGAGCCTCCCGGAGAGCAAGCTCGAGGGTGTCGTCCAGAGCGATTGTCAGGCGTTTCGACATGTTCATCACCGATCGATGCTGCTTGCGATGCACAGAGCGATGCGCACAGGTTAGCGGTTGCCGTCAGACGGAATGAGCCCGTAGACGCGCGTGTGGCCGACGAGGTAGGCGCGCTCCTCGTCGGCGACGAAGGGCGTGTACTTCCCGTCCGGGAACGTCCACACCTCCTCGCCGGTCTCCGCGTCCAGCGCGAAGGTCTCCTCCTCCAGCGTCGAGAAGTACACGACGCCGTCGGCGACGGTGACGGCGCCCGAGATGCGCCCGCCGGACGGGAACGCGAAGCGCACGTCCCCCGTGGCGGCGTCGAGCGCGTAGAGGTTGCCGTCGTAGGAGCCGACGTAGACGGTGCGCTCCCAGACGGCCGCCGAGGAGTACACGAAGCCGCCCGTCGATTGCGACCAGAGCAGGTCTCCGCTGCGAGCGCCGTACGCGTACACCTTCCCGTCCGTGTTGCCGACGAAGACCCGGCCGTAGGCGACGGCCGCCGTGGCGTAGAAGTTGCCCGATCCTCCCAGGCCGCTCTGGGATGCGCTCGACCAGCGCTCCTCGCCGCTCGCCGCGTCGAGCGCGTACACCTTGCCGTCGTAGGAGCCGATGTAGATCGTCCCGTTCGCGTACGCGGGGGCGGCCTTGACCTCGTCGCCGGTCTCGAACGTCCAGCGCACCTCTCGGGTCCCCGCGTCGAGCGCGTAGACCTTGCCGTCCCACGAGCCGAAGTAGAGGACGCCGTCGACGAGCAGCGGCGACGACTCGATCACCCCGGCCTGGAAGCGCCAGACCTCGCGGCCGCTCTCGGCGTCGAGGGCGACGACGAACCCGGGAGCGTCGCGATCCGGGTCTCCGCAGGGCGACGGATCCATGAGCGCCTGGTAGACGACACCGTCCGCGACGGTCGGCGAGGAGGCGATGCAGCGGTCGAAGCGCCTCTGCCACTCGATCGCGCCCGTGGCCGCGTCGATGGCGAGGAAGCGGCCCGGGTTCGTGCCGAGGTAGAGGCGGCCGTAGGCGATCGCCGGCGGGAACTCGATGAGGTTGCCGCCGCGGACCATCCAGACCTGCTCGAACGGCGGCCGGAGCTCGACGTCGGCGGCGAACCCGGTGCGCGCGTCGTCGAAGCGGTAGGTGGGCCACGGCGTCTCGTCGATCTCTGGCGCCTCGCCGGGCAACGTGACCTCGGGCTCGGGCGACGTGACCTCGGGCTCGGGCAACGTGACCTCCTGCGCCCCGGGCTCGTCGGTCGTCACGAACTCGACCGTGCTCGAGCCGCGAACGTCCCTCGTCTCGCTCCGGTCCCAGAGCCACACGCCGAGCGCCGTCCCTCCGAGCGCCAGGGCGAGCGCGCCGGCCGCCGAGAGGACGATCAGCCTCCGCCGCGACACCTCACCCTCCCGAGCGCCAGCTCACCCGGCCAGCCCGTAGGGGCGAGGCATGCCTCGCCCTACACCCACAGCGCCGACCCACGACTCTCGCCACCCGGCGCACAGCGCCCTCGTAGGGCGAGGCTTGCCTCGCCCTCCCACAGCGCGTAGGGGCCGGGCATGCCCGGCCCCCACGACGGCGACGGTCCCACATGTCCCTCTCTACGATGCCTGGCCCGCCGCCTCGACGGCGTAGATGCGCGAGAAGCCGTGCAGGAGCAGACGGCCGCCGTTCCCGGACACGGGCACGTACTCGCCGTGCGGGAAGGAGAGGAGCTCCTCGCCGGTCTGCCAGTCCCAGCCCGTGATGCGGCCGGCGAAGCTCCCGGCGTAGACGACGCCGTCGACGACGACGAGCGCCCCGGACACGGACCCCCCCGCGCTCCCGCGCCACAGCACCTGCCCGCTCTCAGCCGAGGCCGCGTACACGGTTCCGGCGTAGTCGGCGAAGTAGACGACGCCGCGGTAGACGGCGGGCGACGCGTAGGTGTACGTGCCGGTCGGGATACGCCAGAGGACGTCGCCCGACCCCGCCGACAGCGCTGTGAAGCCCGAGCCCACGTCGGGGGCGAGCACGCGGCCGCCTGCGACCGCGACCGTTCCGTAGACCCGGCTGCCCACCGTGGTGCTCCATCTGAGCTCGCCGGTCGCGGCGTCCAGGCAGAGGACCCGCCCCGCGTAGTCGCCGACGTAGAGCCGATCTCCGGCGAGCGACGGACTGGATGTGATCTTCGCCCCGCCCGCGTAGATCCAGCGCGGCTCCCGCCGCTCCAGGTCGATCGCGTAGACGTTCCCGTTCGTGGCCGCGAAGTACGCGACGCCGTCGCGCACGACGGGCGAGGGCTCGGTGAGCCCGGTCGGGTACGACCACTTCAGCTCGCCGCTGCGGAGGTCGCGCACCTGGAAGTCCCCCGGCTCCATCGTCGTCACGAGCAGCTCCTGCCGCTCGGGCACGACGGCCGGCGAGGACGCGTTCTTCGTGCCGATCTCCTGGCGCCACAGCACCCGGCCGTCCCGCATCGAGATCGCGTGGAGCACTCCCCGGAGAGTGTTCACGTAGGCGACGCCTTCCCAGACGACGGCCGGGAACTCGACGAGCGAGCCGACGCCGCGACTCCAGACCGTCCTGAAGGGAGGGCGCAGCTCGATGTCGGGCTGGGCCTGCGTTCGCGCCCGCGTCGCGCCGTAGAGCGGCCACTGCAGTCGCTCCTGGTAGATGCGGATCGTGTAGCGGCGCCGCTCCGTGAAGTTGAGCCGGATCCGCTTGGGGACGTAGCCCGGCGCCGTGATCTCGACGGGAAGGGGAGCCTTCCGCCGCAGGGGCACGCGGACGAGCCCGCGGGTCGCCACGTCGGGGGCGCCGATCTCGCGGCCCACCCGCACCTCCGCTCCGTCCACGCGGATGCCGAGGTCGCCGTCGACGACGGTGATCAGCGCCTCCTGGGGTCGCGGGGGGTCCGGCTCGGGGTCCGGCTCGGCCGGCGGCTCGGCGACCGGGCCGCTCGCAGCTCCCGTCGCGACGCTGCCGGCCTCGGGCGGCGGCGCGGCGTCCTCCCCGCCCGAGCAGGCACCCGCCAGAATCGCGAGCGCGGCGAGGACGAGGAGCCAGCGCGTCACGCGGTCGGCGCGGCGGGACGGGAGCTTCCGTCTGCGATGGGCTCGAGCGCGCCATCCGGCGAGACGGCGAGACAGACCTGCCAGAAGAACCGCGTCATGACGACGCCCTCGCGGAACTCGCCCAGACGGGGCTCGGGTCGCTCTCCCTGGGCGAGCGCCAGCGCGAGCTCGGCGTAGCCGCCGCCCGCAGCCCAGTGCACCGGGAACCCGCCGCCGAAGCGCGTGTTGACGTCGGTCACCTCGTGTCGGCCCTCGTCGGTGCGAAAGCACTGGATGTTCGCGGGGCCGACGATCCTCATCGTCTCGGACACGCGCCGGCCGAGCTCGATGAGCGTCTCGTCCTTGACGGAGCGTCCCCTGACGGACTCGCCGCCCTTCGACTCGATCATCGTCCGGGGCACGGCGTTCAGGCAGCGGGTGGAGAGATCGCAGAACACGTCGACCGAGAACTCCTCGCCGGAGCAGACACGCTGGACCATCGAGGGGACGCGCGCGTAGCGAAGGAAGAAGTCGAGCTCGGCCCGGTCGCCGGCACGGTAGATCTCCCGCGACCCGAAGCCTCGCCGCGGCTTCACCAGCACTGGGAAGGACACGTCGTCGGGCAGGGCGTCCGGGAGCCACGTCGGCGGCGACTCGATCCCGTGCTCCTCGAAGAAGCGGTGAGCGAGCCACTTGTCGTTCGTCCGCTCGACGACGTCGGCGTCGGGGAGGAGAACCAGCGCGGGGAGCTCCTCGCGCCGCCGCGCGAGCAGCCACTGGTCGAGATCGGTCAGCGGGACGATGAGCGCGACGCCGTGCTCCTCGACCGCGCCTCCGAGGAATGGGACGTACGCGGGGTCGTCGACGCGCGGAGGCGTCAGGTGGTGATCGGCGTGGTAGAGCGCTGGTGCGAGGGGGTTGACGTCGGCCGCGACCGTCACCGCCCCGGCTTCGCGAAACGCCGTCACGACGTCGGCGCGCTGACCGGCGCAGGTGAACAACACGGCCGTCACAAGCGGCTCATGGTAGACGCCAGGTTCACGGGCACGTGACACACCGATGGGGGTGCCGCGACCCTGGTGGTAAATAAAATGTGACTTTAATGTCCATATCACTGCTACTTTAGAGCCGATGTTCTATCCCCGGTTCGTCGAGCAGGTGCTCGTGGGCGCACTGGAGCACGCTCCGTCGGTGACCCTCACGGGACCACGCCAAGCAGGGAAATCGACTCTCGTTCAGCGACTTGTCGAGTCTCCCAACTACCTGACGCTCGATGATGCCGTGATGTTCAACGCCGCCTCGACCGATCCCGTCGGGTTCGTCTCCGGGGTCTCCGCACTCACGGCCATCGACGAAGTGCAGCGGGCTCCCGAGCTCTTGGTAGCAGTCAAGGCCTCGATCGATCGTGACCGCCGTCCAGGGCGCTTCATCCTGACGGGGTCTGCAAACGTCCTCGCCGTGCCGGCCGTGTCGCAGTCGCTGGCCGGGCGGACGCGCTTCTCTACGCTGTTCCCACTGGCCCAGGCCGAGATTGAAGGAGTCCGTTCGACCTTTCTCGAACGGCTTAAGCACGGTCGCGCAGCGAGAGAGCTGCCCAGCCTGGGATCGCGGAGGCGTCTCTGTCAGCTCCTCGTTCGGGGCGGATATCCCGAGATGGTCAAGCAACCCGTCGAGCGAGAGCGGCGGGCCTGGATGGGAAGCTACGTCACTGCGCTCCTGCAGCGCGACCTTCGCGATCTCGCCGCCGTTCGCCACCTCGACGAGCTCCCGAGGCTGTTGACGCTCGTGGCCGACCAGAGCGCAACGACGCTCAACGTCACGAGAATCTCCACCGACCTCGGGATCAGCCGGAAGTCGATCGACCGTTATCTGACCCTTCTCGAGCAGATCTTCCTCCTCTGGCGCGTGCCGGCCTGGCACGCAAGCATCCGCAAGCAGCAGGTCAAGTCAGCCAAGACGCTTCTCGTCGACGGCGGCCTTTTGGGCTATCTCCTGAACGTCAACCCGTCGACCCTCGAGCAGGACGGCGTGCGACTCGGCCGAGCTCTCGAGAACTTCATCGGCATGGAGCTCCTGAAGCTCGCGAGCTGGAGCGACAGCGACTTCAGGCTCTACCATTGGCGCACCTCCGCAGGCGACGAGGTCGACTTCGTGCTGGAGCGCGACGGCACGATCGTCGGGATCGAGGTGAAGGCAGCCCAGACCGTGGACCGGGCTGATCTCCGTCACCTCGAGGCGCTGCGGCGCGCGGAGCCGCGCCGATGGCTCCGCGGGATCGTCCTCTACGCTGGGAGTCGCGCAGTGTCGTTCGGAGAGGACCTCCACGCGTGGCCGATCACCTCGCTCTGGGCTGCCTAGCGCCGGGCGGCGCCTACCTCTTTCACGCGCCACGCGAGCGGGCGGTCGGGACACGAGTCCCGAAAGTCGTACCCTTCCTTCGGTGAAGGCGCTCGCTCTGCTCTTGGCGCCGGCGGTCGTGATCGCGGTCGCCGCCGCGTGCGGCGGCGACGAGGCGGCGCCCGAGCCCGCGACGACGGTCGCGGGGTTCGAGTTCACCGGCGGCGACGTCGCCGCCGGCGAGCCCATCGACGCGCGCTACACGTGCGACGGCGACGACGTCTCGCCCGAGCTCTCCTGGGGCGGCGTCCCGGACGGGACGGCCGAGCTCGCGCTCGTCGTCGAGGATCCCGACGCCGGCGGCTTCACGCACTGGCTCGTCTACGGGATGCGCCCGAACGCGACCCGCCTGCCGCCGCGCGTCCAGCCTGCCCCTCGCATCAGCGGGCCCACGCCGCTGCTCCAAGGCGAGAACGACTTCGACGACATCGGTTACGGAGGCCCGTGCCCGCCCGAGGGAAGCACCCACGACTACGTCTTTCGGCTGCTCGCGCTCGACGCGGAGCTCGGGCTCGAGCCCGGCGCGACGCGCGGGGATCTCGACGAGGCCGCCGCCGGCCATCTCATTGCAGAGACGTCGTTGCAGGCCCCGTACGAGCGGCCGGGCTAGGGAATGGGCGGGCAGGACCCGATCACTGAGCACTTCGACCGTCTCGGTCCGTGGGTCACGCGCTTTACGATCGACGGGCGGGAGTACGGCGGGTCCGTCTCGCTCGACGACGACCGGCGCGTGAGGCAGTTCTTCGAGGCGTTCCCCGACGCCCGAACCGTGCTCGAGCTCGGGAGCCTCGAGGGGGCGCACACCTTCCAGCTCGCGGCGCGGGCCGGTGCGCACGTGACGGCCGTCGAGGGTCGAGAGGAGAACCTGGAGCGAGCGCGCTTCTTGCAGCGGCTCCTCGCCGTCGACAACGTCGCGTTCCACCTCGCCGACCTCGAGACGGCCCGTCTTGCGTCCTTCGGCCGCTTCGACGCCGTCTTCTGCTGCGGCCTCCTGTACCACCTGCCCGAGCCCTGGCGCCTGCTCGACGACCTCGCGAGCGCGAGCGACAACGTCTTCATCTGGACGCACGTCGCCTCGGACGAGGCGGGCGACGTCGAGATCGGCGACCTGCGAGGGTGCTGGTACGAGGAGGGTGGCCGTGCCGACATGCTGAGCGGCCTCTCGCCGCGCTCGTTCTGGCTCACGCTCGACAGCCTCCTCGACCGACTGACCCGCGGCGGCTACGCGGTCGAGGTGCTCGACGAGCAGGCGCACCAGCACGGGCCGGCCGTCACGCTCGCGGCGCGACGACCACGGAGCGCCGGCTCGTTTGCTCCAAGACGCCTGACGGCGTGGCCGCGCCGCTCGGGGCGGCGTCGCCGACGGGGAGCGTGAACGCGCGGCCTCGCCTCTCCGAGCGCCCAGAGCGCGCTGCCGCAGGCACCAAAGCAAAGGCCTTTTGTACGACAAGTAGCAGATGTCGTACGAGAACGAGCGGGCTCATACGGGAGGATCATGGGGCCCCTCCGCGGTCGCGAGCGCGCACGATACAGTGATGTAGACAGAATCGTTAACGAAACCGTGACCGGGAAGGAGGCGGGCACGTATGAGCACGGTTCGGATCCGCGAGGACACCCGTGAGACCCTTCGCGATCTCGAGCGTCGCACCGGCGCGGGCCCACAGGAGATCCTTGCGCGGGCGGTGGAACAGTTCCGGCGAAGCTTGATCCTCGCTGAGGCAAACGCTGCCTATGGCGCGCTGAGACAAGACGCCGAGGCGCGGTCTGAGCTCGAGGCAGAGCGCCGCGAGTGGGAAGGTACGCTCGCGGATGGTCTGGAGGACGATTAGGAGCGCAGATGCCTGCAGCGCGGGGCGACGTCTGGCTCGTCGACCTCGACCCTGTCCGCGGCCGCGAGCAGGCCGGCCGCCGGCCGGCGTTGGTCGTTTCCGCCAACCAATTCAATCTCGGCCCGATCGGACTTGTCGTGGTGGTACCAATGACGACCCGGCGCCGCAACGTTCCACTCCATGTCGAGGTGGTGCCGCCGGAGGGCGGCGTCCGTGAGACGTCGTTCGTCAAGTGTGAAGACGTTCGCTCGATCTCGGTGCAGCGACTGGTTGAGCGCTGGGGCAACGTCGGTGCACGAACGCTCGCCCTTGTGGAGGACGGACTGCGGATCGTGCTAGAGCTGTAGACTCGGCCGGTCTCGAGCAGAACCGCCTCGCGGGCTCCTCATCGAGGCCTGCCGCGCGTTCCGCTGACAAGAGCCGGGCTGGAGCGAGGCGTTTCGGGGCGTGCCCGAGGTCGCCAGGATCCCGGGCGCCCACGGCGAGTTCTTCTGGACCGGGACATCTGCGCCCTGGCCCACGGGTATCACCGCCTTCCCGTCCCTCGATGACTACGATGTGGTGCACTGCAACGACAGGAGCTCAGGTGACCGACAGATCACGCAGCAAAACGGTCAGCCGATCGTTCCGTCTCACCAGCTCGCTCGTCGAGACGCTCCAAGAGCGAGCGCACGAGCGCGGCGAGTCGGCAAACGCGCTCGCCGAGCGCCTAATCGACGAGGGCCTTCGCCGCGAGGAGCACCCGTTGATCGCCTTTCGCGATGGCGCGGCCGGACGACGGGCGGCGATCCTTGGCAGTCGCCTCGACGTCTGGCAGGTAATCGACACCTTGCGCGCGTCGTCCAACTCTGTTGCCGAGACCGCTGCCTACTTCGAGATCCCGGAAGCGTGGGTGCAGGCGGCGGTGCGCTACTACGCTGCGTATCCGGACGAGGTGGAGCGCTTCGCTGAGCGCGTCAAGGCGGCGGCTGGGCGCGAGCACGAGCTCTGGCAGCGACAGCAGGCCGTTCTTGGGTGAGGCTCTGCCTCGACCAGCACTACGCGCCCCGCATCGCCGTAGCACTGCGCGAGCGCGGGCACGATGTGGTCGCGGCCGAGGCCGAAGAGGAACCGCGCGGGCTTCCCGACGATGAGCTCCTAGCGTTCTGCGTCCGCGAGCGGCGAGCGCTGCTGAGCGAGAACGCCGCCGACTTCATGGCGCTCGTACATCAGCTCGCCGCGCGCGGCGACGAGCACCACGGGCTCGTGTTCAGCTCCCCCGCCTCGATGCCCCGGGGTGCCGGCACGATCGGGCTCTTCATCGAGGTGCTCGACCGGCTGCTGCGCGACTCCCCCGACGAGGGTGCGCTCCGCAACCAGGTCCGCTGGCTCTCGCCGGCCTCCTCGAAGTAGACTCGGCCCCTGCCGCCAGCGTACGCTCGTGAACGAGGGCCGAGCCGAGGTTGGCGCGCGCGTCGCGTATGCTGGCCGCGTGCCCCGGGCGCTGATCACGGGTATTACGGGCCAGGACGGCCGCTACCTGGCCGAGTTCCTCCATGGCAAGGGATACGAGGTGTTCGGGCTCGTGACCGGTCAGCACAACCCGAAGGCGAGCGAGATCGACGAGGAGCTCCCCTTCGTGCACCTGATCGGCGGCGACCTCCAGGACTTCTCCTCGCTCCTGCGCGCCATCAAGCTGAGCGAGCCCGACGAGGTCTACAACCTCGGCGCTGTCTCCTTCGTTGCGCTCTCGTTCGAGCAGCCCGAGCTGACCGCCAACATCACGGGCCTCGGCGTCCTGCGGTTGCTCGAGGCGATCCGGGTCGCTGGGGGATCCGACGAGGGCATTCGCTTCTATCAGGCGTCCTCCAGCGAGATGTTCGGGAGCGTGCCCGAGAGCCCTCAGCGAGAGACGACGCCCTTCTACCCGCGAAGTCCCTACGGGGCTGCGAAGGCCTTCGGCCACTACATCACGGTGAACTACCGCGAGGCCTACGGGCTCTTCGCGTGCAGCGGCATCCTCTTCAACCACGAGTCGCCGCGCCGGGGTCTCGAGTTCGTCACCCGGAAGATCACGAACGGCGTCGCGCGCATCCGCCTCGGGATCCAGGACACGATCAGCCTCGGCAACCTCGACGCCCGCCGCGACTGGGGCTTCGCCGGCGACTACGTCGAGGCCATGTGGCTCATGCTCCAGCAGG
>CAZCIJ010000068.1:0-5730 GCA_964498265.1 uncultured Gaiellales bacterium
CCGTGCACGTGCCGCACACCCCGTGCTCGCACCCGGCGTGTGTCCCCGTCAGCCCGAGGTCGATGCGCAGGACGTCGACGAGCAGCCGGCGCGGCTCCACGTCCAGCGCGACGTCACGCCCGTTCACCTTCAACGAAACACGGCGAGTACCGCTCATCTATGCCACCCGTGCCCTTTTCACCGCTGTCGAGATCGCACTTCGCACCTGCGCTTGTGCGACCCTCACGCGGTACGCGGAGCTTCCGTGGATGTCGGCGGACGGCTGCAGGCCTTCCCCTGCCGCGTCCGCAGCGGCCGCAACGACGCCCTCGTCGGGCACCGCCTCACGCAGCTTCTCCTCCGCTCCGTGAGCCCGCAGCGGCTGCGGGCCGATGCCGCACAGCACGACGCGCGCGTCGCCGATCTTGTCGCCGTCGAGGGTGATCGTGACCGCCGCGCCGGCGATCGCGAAGTCGCCGTGACGGCGTGCGAACTCTGCGAATGCGTGCCCAGTGCGCGGGACCGTAGGGAATATGACCTCGGTCACGAGGTCGCCCGGCCCGACGACCGTCTCGAACGGTCCTACGAAGAACTCCTCTGCCGGTACTGCGCGGGAGCCGCTTGCGCTCGTGATCATCATCTGAGCGTCCAGCGCCAACGCGACCGCCGGCAGCTCGGCCGCCGGGTCGGCGTGAGCGATGCTGCCGACGACGGTGCCCCGGTGGCGAATCGGCGGGTGCGCCACCCACTTCAGCGCCTCCGCGAGCAGAGGCACATCACGCTGGACGTGCTCCGAGCGCTCCACCTGCGCCTGTCGCGCCAGCGCACCGATCGCGACGCGGTCACCGGAGGGCCGGATATAGGCCAGCTCGGCAACGCCATTGATGTCGACGACGTGGGGAGGCTGCGCGAGCCGAAAGTTCATCAACGGCACGAGACTCTGGCCGCCCGCTAGGATGCGGCCCTCGCCGCCCAACTCCGCGAGAAGCGCCGTCGTTTCGGCGACCGTTCTCGTTGGGTGATACTCGAACGCTGCCGGTTTCATCTCCCGTCCTCCGCTTGCACTGTCGACCAGAGCCTGCCCGGGGTCGGGAGCGAGTCAGGGATCATTGCCTGCCGGGTCAGGGACGAGGTTCGGGAGGAGGTTCGCCAGGGCCACTCGGTCGGCGCGGGTTGCGATCCGGCTCGGCAGCGAAAGAGCTGCTTGCGACCATCGGCGGAGACTTCATCGACGCGCTTCCGTCGCGGCCGCTCGCGGCAGCTCCGCTGGGCGTGGACGCAGGGGTTTCCCCCAATCCACGCTCTCCGGCCGTGGAAACGCCTGCCCGGCCCGGCGCCGAGCGATGCACACCCCCCGTACGTTCGGTCTGCGAGCGGACGGGAAAGCGACGGCCGAATATCGCCCCTGTGCAGTCGCTCCACCGGAATGCGCGGCGGGAATGTGCTGGTAGTCGACCCATGTCGATAAGGGGCGCCACAACGGGCCGATGATGACAGATCATGCTCATCGATGCTCATGCACGGGGCCCCGGCTGGCACACTACTCGACGGCTTCCGCGATCAGCTCCGACACGTCCTTGACCTTGACCGCCTCGGCTCCCTTCGACTGGAGCGCCTCCTCGAGCATCGCGGTGCAGAACGGGCAGCCGGTGGCGATCGTCTCGGCGCCGGTGTCGAGCGCCTGCTCGGCGCGCAGCAGGTTGATGCGGCCGCCGAGCTCGCCGTCCTGCCACATGCTGGCGCCGCCTGCCCCGCAGCAGAAGCTCTTGTCGCGATGCTTCTCCATCTCCCGCAGCTCGATGGCGGGGACCGCATCGAGCAGGCTTCGGGGCGCGTCGAAGATCCCGTTGTGCCGCCCGAGATAGCACGGGTCGTGGTAGGTCGCCGTGCCGGTCCTGCCCGCACCGAGCTTCAGGGCCCGGCCCGCGACCAGCTCCGCGAGGACCTCTGTGTGATGGCGAACCTCGAAGTGCTCGCCGAGCAGGGCATACTCCTTCGAGATCGAGTGGAGGCAGTGGGGGCAGTGGGTGACGATCGCCTTCGCCTCGATCTTCCGGATCGCGTCGGAGTTGCTGCGCGCGAGCCGTTGGAAGAGGCCTTCCTCGCCCATGCGCCGGGCGGCCTCACCGGTACAGCGCTCCTCGCCGCCGAGGGTGGCGACGCGGAGTCCCGCCCTCGTCAGCAGGTGATTCACGGTCTTCGCGGTCTCCTGCGCCCGCGCATCGAACGAGGCCGCGCAGCCGAGCCAGTAGAGGTAGTCGTACTCCTGACCCGCCTCCGCCTGCTCGAATCCGGCGCTCTCGGCCCAGGTCGCCCGCGTGTTGCGTGGAAGGCCCCACGGGTTGTCGCTCTCCACTAGGCGGCGGGCAGCGCGGGCGTGCCCCTGCTGCAGTTCGCCCTCATCCGCGAGATTGCGGCGCAGGTCGGTGACAAGGCCGATGTGGTCGATAGACACCGGGCACTCGGCGACGCAGGCGCCGCAGGTGGTGCAGGAGATGACCTCGTCGACCGTGACGGCGTCCCACGGGCTGGCCGAGGCGTCGGCGCGTGCGGCCCGACTGAGCTGTGCGACGAGGGTCATCGGCGCGAGTGGCTTGTCGCTCGCCGTTGCCGGGCAGACGGCGGTGCAGCGTCCGCAGCTCGTGCACGCGTCGAGGCTCACGAGCCGCCAGAGCGGCAGGTCGCTGAGCTTCCCGGCGCCAAGCGTGACCGGGCCCGCGGCGATCTGCTCCTCGGTGTCGCGGGCGAGGTTGAACGGCAGCGGCGGCACGCCCTGGACGTCGTGCTGCGCGAGGAAGATGCTCAGCGGCGCGGCGAGGAGGTGGAGGAGCTTCGTGTAAGGGACGAGCACGAAGAACGACAAGATGAACAGGACATGGATGAAGCGCGAGGGCTCGCTACCGGGCGCGGTGTCGGCGAGGCGGTCGGTAGCCGCAAGGCCGATGCTACGGTCGACGAAGTAGCTGACCGCGATCCCGAGCACGACGAGGGCGATCGCGAGCGAGCCGGGGTCGCGGAGCAAGCGCGGCCGCACGCCGGACAGCCGGATCGCGAGCGCCGCCGCCGCCGCGACGCCGAGGATCGCGTAGAGCAGATCGATGACCGGCCACGGAATCGCTCCGACCGGCAGCCCGACCGAGCGCAGCGTGTACCACGCGAGCAGCAAGGCGAAGCTGATGGAGAGCGCGAGGTGGGCGAAGCCGGCGAGGCGATCGCGGCGCACCTTCCGCTGGAGGATGCCTTCGCGGACGACGCGCCGCAGCCGCCAGCCGATCCGATCGAGGTGGAGGCTCCCGCCGCCCGAGAGCCACATGGCGACGTGCCACCAGAGCCCCCAGATGAACACGACCACCCCGACCACGGTCACGGCGACCAGGGCGACTTTCCAGGCGCCCTCGAACCACGACGCGGCGGTGTGGTAGCGGAGGTACCCGAGCCCGCCGCTTCCTGCCACCACGACGGCGGCGGCCAGCGGACGCGGGTCGTGACCGCTCCGGGGGGCGCTCAAAGCCACTCCTCGAGCTTGCCGAGCACGAGCCTGGCAGCCTCCTCCGGCGAGCCGGTGAACAGCTCCTTCTCCTGCCCGCCCGTCTGGCCCCGCATGACGCTCAGCCTCTCCCTCATCGACAGCCCGGTCACCCTGACGCCCACTTTCGTGCGGGGCCGCGGCTGGCCCATCCCAATCGTGACAACGGCCGGCTCGAGGTCGGCGTCGCTCAGCCGGAGCGCCGCTGGCGTGAGTACCTCGATCGGGAGGCCGAGGCCGCGCCGGTACGTGCGGCCGAGCACCGCGACGTATCGTGGCTCGTTGAGGCCTTCCTCCACCGCTAGCACGGCCGGCAGCGGCACGCTGAACTCGTCCCTGCGGCCTGCGTCGCCGGCGCGCGTCGCCAGAACGGTGTCGCCGCGGTGGGTGACCGCCACGACGTTGGCCACGAGCGGGAGGTCGAGGAGTTCCGCCAGGGCGGGCGCTACGCACCCGCTCCCGCTGTCGGCGCTGCGTGTCCCGAGCAGAACGACGTCGGGCCGGAGCTGGGTAACGGTGGCCGCCAGGACGCGCGCGACGGTGAACGAGTCCGCGCCTTCCAGAGGCCCGGCCCACACGCGCACCGCAGCGTCCGCTCCGTAGGTAAGCGCGTGGCGCACCACCGCGTCGGCGGATGCGGGGCCGACCGTGACAGCGGTCACCGTGGCGCCCTCGGTGTCGGCCAGGCGGAGCGCCTCCTCGAGGGCGCTGAAGTCGACTGAGCCGAGCAGGAAGCTCGGCTGAACGAGGGTCTCGGAGCGCACGTCGAACTCGGCTGTGGCCGGGTCAGCCGCGTGCTTCAGGCAGACGACGACTCTCACGCCGCCGCCGTCCCCGTGTCGCGATCGCCGGGCCCGTCGCCAGCGGCGGCGAGGAGCGCGCCGACGACGTCCTCGAAGTCGGCGACGATGCCGACCTCCGCGAGCTTGAGGATCGGGGCGTCGCGGTCGGTGTTCACCGCGATGATGTGCTTCGCGCCCTTGATCCCCATCACGTGGTACGAGGCGCCCGAGACGCCCAACGTGAGGTAGACGTCGGGGCTGATCCACTTTCCGGAAGCGCCGATCTGACGCGACTTCGGGACGATGCCCTGGAAGTGCGCAATGCGCGAGCCG
Source organism: uncultured Gaiellales bacterium (assembly GCA_964498265.1). Taxonomy (GTDB): domain Bacteria; phylum Actinomycetota; class Thermoleophilia; order Gaiellales; family Gaiellaceae; genus CAZCIJ01. Next base: position 4,621 of record CAZCIJ010000068.1, read on the forward strand.
CCGACGGTGGCGCCCAGGCGGTCGGCGAGTCGCTGCACCCGTTCCAGCGACTCGGGCGTGTCGACCGGGCGCCCTACGCCGATGACGAACGCGGCCTCCGTGAGGTCGAGCTCGGCGGGCGACACGCGCCAGCGCTGGACGTGCGCTGCCCTTGACGTCGTCGTCGGAGCAGCCGCGGCCCACACGACGTCCAGGGATCTCCCGGCCGCAGCACTCTCGACGACCGCCTCGAGCGAAGCGAGATCGACGGTGGCGATGCGCGCCGGGCCGGACGCCCAGCCGACCGTGGCGTGCGCCTTGCCACCGCTCACGGGGCGCCGGGCGACAAGCACATCGCCGTGCAGCTCGAAGTCGATGCAGTTGGCGATCAGGCCGGAGCGGAGCCGGGCCGCGAGCCGGGCCGCGCGCTCGGTGCCCTCGCGCGTCGCGGCGAACAGCACGACCTCCGGCAGGCGCTCGCGGACGAGCGGGGCGAGCCGCTCGGTACCCGCCTCCGCCGTGTCGGAGCCTTCGGTGGCGTCCACATCGACGAGGTACGCTTTCTCGGCCCCGTGCTGCGCGAGGTCGTGTAGGGCGACGTCGACGTTGTCGAGGTGGTCGGCGACGACGCAGCAGGCCGTAGCACCGAGGATCCGCGCGACCCGCCGCGCCTCGGACGCTACCTTCGGTGTGGTCTCGTGTGGTCGGCCGCCCAGAGCCTCGACGACTGACCACACCTCCTTCATGCTCGTCGTGTCACGCAGTGCCAGAGCCGGTCCTACCGCTTCTGCGGGGGAGCGACTAGAGCGCATACCCCACGCGCACCCCCTCGCGGATGGCATCGGAGACCCAGCGCGGGGTAACGGCGTCGCCGATCCGCTGAACGTTCTCGGCGCCGACCGCCCTGAGCGCCTTGTACAGCTCGTCGTTAGAGTACTTCATCGTCACGAGCACGACGTTGTCGTACTCCTCCTGCCACTCGCGCTCGCTGTAGATGTTGTAGAGCGTCACGGTGTTGCCCGAGATCTCCTTGATCCAGCTGTTCGGCGTCGCCTTCACGCCGAGCGAGTCGAGGTTCCCGTAGACCCAGGTGATCTCGTTGCTGAAGCCGAGCACCCTCTCGCTGAACTG
>CAZCIJ010000068.1:5830-12296 GCA_964498265.1 uncultured Gaiellales bacterium
TCCCGTAGACCCAGGTGATCTCGTTGCTGAAGCCGAGCACCCTCTCGCTGAACTGCGGCCAGCGAGTCATCATCTCGACCGTCTTGCCCTGCTGCGCGAGCAGCTCGGCGATGCCGGGCGTGATGCGGTCGCCGTGCTCGTCCAGGACCAGCACCTTCTCGCCGATCGTCGCGGTGCCGTCCATGACGTCCTCGTAAGTGAGAACGTGTGGCTGATCCCAGCCCTCGATTGGTCTGGTGGTGAGGCCCGAGCGGCCGTCGGCCGCTGGGCGGGCGCCGGTGGCGATCACGATCTCGTCCGGCCCCTCCGCGTCAAGGATCGCCTGCATGTTCTCCGGTGTGACGCTCTGGCTGGTCTTGATCGTGACGCCGTTCTTGCGCGTCTGCGACTCCAGCCAGTCCAGCCAGTTCTTGATTTCCTCGCGCTTCGGGAGCTTCACGAGTTGGTTGACCTGGCCGCCGACACGGTCGCTCGCCTCGTAGATAACGACGTCGTGCCCACGCAGCGCCGAGACACGAGCGCATTCGAGGCCGCCCGGCCCGCCGCCGATCAGGAGCACCTTTTTCTTCTGCGTGGCGGACTTCAGCGTGCCCTCGCCGTACTCGCGCTCATGCCCGGTGGCCGCGTTCACGGAGCACTCGAGCTTGAGGCCGCTCGCGATGCGCAGGAAGCAGCCCTGGTTCCAGTACGCGCAGGGCCGGATGTCGTCGGTACGGCCCTCGAACGCCTTGTTCGCAAAGTCGGGCTCGGCGATCAGCTCGCGGATCATCACGATTGCGTCGGCATTGCCCTCGGCGATGATGCGATCCGCCAGCACCGGGTCGTTGATGCGGCCGACCTGGAACACCGGGAGCTTCTTGACGTGTGCCTTGATGGTGCTCGTAAACTCTCCCTGGTAGCCCGGCTCAAGCCCGGAGTATTGGGTCGGGATCATGATGGGCACCGAGCGCAGCAGGGCGATGCTGACGTTGACGTAGTCGACGAGGCCGGACTCCTCGATCTTCTCCGCCGCCTCGGCGTAGTCCTTGACGTCCAAGCCGCCCTCGAACATGTCGCTGCTGATCATGCGGATGCCGACGACGAACTCGGGCCCCACTCGGTCGCGGATCTTCTGCAGCACCTCCATGCCGAAACGCATGCGGTTCTCGAGCGAGCCGCCGTACTCATCCGTCCGGTGGTTCTTGAGGGGCGTCAGGAACTGGTTGATCAGATAGCCGTGGGCGAAATGGACCTCGACGCCGTCGAGACCGGCCTTCTTGGCCCGCTCGGCGGCGTCCGCGAACTTGTCCTCGATGGCGTGGATCTCATGGGTCTCGAGCTCCTTCGGGATGTAGTACGGCTTGTCCGTGACCGGGATCTGCGAGGCCGATACGGTCGGGCGGTGCATCTTGTCGCGGTCGGGATTCTGGTGGACGCCAGGGTGCACCATCTGAATGAGCAGCTTCGCGCCGTGCTGCTGCACCCTGTTCGCGATGTTCTGGAGGCCTGGGATGATGTCGTCCGACCACAGGCCGCCTTGGCTGAAGTGAAAGTAGTCGGCGTCCTCATCAACCGACGTGGAGCTGATGATGATCATCGCGACGCCGCCCTTCGCGCGCTCCTCGTAGTACGCGGCGGTGTCGTCGTCGGCCTTGTAGTTCGGCCAGTGGTTCGTGACGTGCGGCCCGAAGATGATCCGGTTCTTGAGCGTCATCGGGCCGACCTTGAGCGGTGTGAAGAGGTACTGGAAGTCGCTCACCTGGCGTCCTTTCGCTGGGGTGGACGGGAACTGTGGCCTGGCTGGGAGCCCGGCCCGGACGGAGCCGTGGGGGCGCTCCGGCCGTGCTTGACGGGCCGGCCTAGGCTGTGACGGAACGGTGCTCGCAGGGACATTGGATTACGCGAGGCAGGGACATTGGATTACGCGAGGACATGTTCGATCGAGCCGAGCACATGCTCGATTGAGATTACACCGACTTCCGTCAGCGAGTCCCACCGGCAATTCACTGCACCGTCGATCTGAGTCTCCTCGCGGTGGAGTCGATGCCCTGGGCCGCGCTACGCGCGTTCGCGCGGCGGCGAGGGATCAGGAGCGCCGGGAAGACGCCGCGTGCTGAAGGGACAGCCCGGCCGCGTGCACAGCGACCACGGGGCGGGGAAGACGATCTGCGGCAGCGCTGCGAGACTCATCACGGCCGCTGTCCCGAGGCGGTCGTCGTGGAACCACCGTGCGACCCGCGCGATGCCCACGGGCAGCAGGGGCCCCGCGCCGGTCGCGACGGCGAACCGGTCGTGCATCAAAGTGGGGATCCAGAGCGGCACCGCGACCGTCACGCCCGTCCCGAGGCACGCGACGAGCAGCGCAGCGCCCGTACGCCCGTGGACGAGCCGCCATACGGCCTCCAGCCGCAGACCGGGCGGGTCGCCGCTGTGCCTCCAGTACGAGCATGGCGACCGCGTTCGCAGCAAACAGCGCACCGACGAGCGCCAAGGGCGCCTGCCAGGTACCGCCAGCACGGAGCAGTACGAGCGACGCAGCGTGGGAAGAGAACCAGCCCGGAGCCCGCCGAACATGTGGAAACAGGGCAAGCGCCCGCGCTTGACTCACGCCCGCGACGATCGACAGGTCGGCCTGCGCGCGGGCGTTGATCGCGTAGCACCCCACCTCGGTGACGAACATCAGCGGCATGAGCGCAAGGGCGTCGTCGACTGCCAACGTGAAGGTGAGCGCGTCGGCTACGGCGAGGGGCATCGGCCTCGGCCTGAAGATCCGTGCGCGCGAGACTCCTGCCGCCGCAGCGCCGCCCACGGTGCCGAGCGTCTGGACGACGGAGATCGCCGCGATGCCCGCGTGGCCGAAGCCCGTCGCCGCGCGGAGCTCCGGAGCTGTCGCCCCGAGCAGGGCGAAGAGCGCTCCGTCAGCGGACTCGGGAGGTATGGCCACCAGGGTGTCGCGCGACTCATCGCTTCGCGGGGCTGCACGAGGATCCTGATGTGATCGCTGGCCAGCGACATGGCCTATCCTTGTGGCCGCAAGCTGCGGTTCGAGGGCTCGCCAGCTCGCTGAGCTGGAGGCCGGGTAACCCTTTGCAGGTAGTGCCGGAGTGGCGGCGCCAGGACGGAGGCGTTGAATGAGACTCGAAAACAAGGTCGCGATGGTCACCGGCGGCAGCGTCGGCATCGGCCGCTCGACAGCAGAGCTGTTCGCGGAAGAGGGCGCGATCGTTTACACCTGTAGTCGCGAGGAGCCGGAGCCGTTCGCCTCGGACCGGATCCTCTGGTATTCGCTCGACACGGCCGACGCGAACGCGTGGCCGGTAGTCGTCGACAATGTCGTCGGCGAGCAGGGTCGCGTCGACGTCCTTGTCAACAATGCCGGGATGATCGGCGCCTACGACCCGGTTCACTCGATCGACCTCAACGTCTGGGACCGCACCGTCGGGGTGAACCTCTCTGGCGTCTTCTACGGGATGCGCACGGTGATCCCGGTGATGCAGCGCAACGGCGGCGGCTCGATAGTCAACGTCTCGTCGATCTGGGGTGTCGCCGGCATCGCCGGAGCCGCCGCTTACCAGGCGACGAAGGGCGGCGTCATCACCCTCTCCCGCAACGCGGCGATCTCGTACGTGAAGGACAACATCCGGGTCAACACGGTAAATCCGGGCATCACGTGGACGCCGCTCGTCGAGCGGCAAGGTAAGGAAATGAATGACCAGGTCATTGCCGCCGTGCCGATGAAACGCTGGGGCGAGGCACGCGAGATCGCGTACGGCATCCTCTACCTCGCAAGCGACGAGGCCAGCTACACGACCGGCACCGAGCTCACGATCGACGGCGGGTACCTGGCGCAGTAGCCTGCCCGCTCGACAAGAAACACGGCCGGTCCCAGTCGTCGAGAGGAGGGCCATGGATTCCACCAGCCTCAAGGGGCGCGTCGCCGTGATCACCGGGGCGTCGAGCGGGATCGGCGAGGCGACCGCCCGCCGGCTCGCGGAGCACGGCGCCAGCGTCGCCCTGCTCGCGCGGCGAGCGGACCGTCTCGAGAGCCTCGCACGGGACCTCGCCGGCGGCGGCGCGAGCGTTCGCGCCTACGAGGTGGACGTGCGCGAGCGAAACCGGGTCGGACGCGTGGCCGAGGAGGTTCGCCGCGAGCTCGGACGGGTCGACTGTCTCGTCAACAACGCCGGGCTGATGCTCCTGTCGCGGTTCGAGACCGGTCTCGAGTCCGAGTGGCAGGCGATGATCGACACGAATCTCACGGGCGTCCTCGCCACGACGGCGGCCTTCCTCCCGCAGCTGGTGGACGGCGGAGGCGACATCGTCAACGTCTCGTCGGTGGCGGGCCGCAAGGCCCGGCCCACGGGCGCCGTGTACAGCGCGACGAAGTGGGGGCTGAACGGCTGGTCGGAAGGCCTGCGGCAGGAGCTGCTCGAGCACGACGTGCGGGTGACGCTCGTCGAGCCGGGGGCGACGGCCACCGAGCTCCCGACGCACATCACCGACGAGGAGGGCAAGGGCGCGACGCAAGCCGTGCGCGGCTTCGAGATCCTCGCCGCCGACGACATCGCGCGCATCATCGCGTTCGCCGTCGGGATGCCCCCGCGCGTGTCCATCAACGAGCTGCTCGTCAGGCCGACGAAGCAGGCCTACTGACGCGCGTCGGGCACCCTCTAGGATCCCGGCATGCCGATCCGCGTCGGGCTGCAGGTGGAGCCCCAGCACATGGACTATGCGGAGGTGCGCGCGGCGTGGGTCGCGGGCGAGGAGCTCGGCGCAGACACGCTCTTCACGTGGGATCACTTCTTCCCGCTGTACGGCAGCGCCGACGGTAAGCACCTCGAGTGCTGGACCCTCCTCGCTGCGATGGCGGAGGTGACCGAGCAGGTCCACATCGGCGCCCTCGTCTCCTGCAACTCCTACCGCAACCCAAACCTGCTCGCGGACATGGCGCGGACCGTCGACCACGTCTCGCGCGGCCGGCTGATCCTGGGCATCGGCGCTGGCTGGTTCCAGCGGGACTACGCGGAGTACGGCTACGAGTTCGGGACGAAGCTGAGCCGGACGCGTGACCTCGAGGCGAGCCTCCCGGTCATCCGCGAGCGGCTGAGTAAGCTGAACCCTCCTCCTGTCCGTGGCTCCATCCCGCTCCTCATCGGCGGGGGCGGCGAGAAGGTCATGCTGCGGATCGTCGGCGAGCACGCCGACATCTGGAACGGCTTCGGCGATCCGGACACGTTCAGGCGGAAGAACGCCGTTCTCGACGATTGGTGCCGGCGAGCGGACCGCGACCCGGCGACGATCGAGCGCTCGGTCCTGCTCCAGCGCCGGCAGCTCGGCGACCCGGATGCGTACGTCGCGGCCGGAGTCACGCACCTCATCTACGAAGCCGGGGGTCCCGGAGTCGACCTCGCACCGCTGCGCGAGCTCGTCGCCTGGAGGGACGCGCGCAGCTGATGGCCGACCCGGTCTCCTGGATGCTGATCGAGGAGGGATGGCGCGTCGTCTCCGCCGACGGCGAGCACCTCGGCCACGTGACCGCGGTCCACGCCGAGGTCGAGCGCGACATCTTCGACGGTATCGAGTTTCGCCACCTGATCTTCGAGCAGAGGCGGTACGTGCCGTCGGACCAGGTCGACGGCATCGTGGAGGGCGAGGTCACCCTGGCGCTCTCCGCCGAGCAGGCGCACCGGCTCCCTCCGGCTGGCTGACGCCTTCCGTCGGGCACTAGATGATTGATTCCGAATGCCTCGCACCCCCGGCTGGGGGCCTGCACACGGCGCATCGCGCCCACCTCGATCGGCATCAAGGTACTCCAACCTTGACGCCGATCGAGTCGACCACGCTGCTTGGTGCATGCCCTCCCCACGGGCACGCCCATTCGGAATCAATCATCTAGCCCGCGCCCTCGCCCAGGAACAGGGCGACCGCCTCGAGCAACGCCCCCGGCCGCTCGAGCCACGGGAAGTGCCCGCAGCCGGGGATGAGCGTGACGCTCGCGCCCGGGATCAGCGCCGAGGTCTCGATCGAGGAGCGCGCCGGCAGCGGATCGGCCTCGCCGTGCACGAAGAGGGCAGGGAGCCTGGCGTGGGGGAGCGCCTTCGCGAGCGTGCCCTGCTCGAAGTGCAGCACGAGCGAGGCGTTCGTCTCTCTCGAGCACTCGACGCCGATGCGGGTGGCCGGCAGCGGCGTTGCCGCGGACGCCTCCGCGAAGAGGAGGGGCCAGAGCATCGCCATGCGCTCGAGGAGGTCTTCCTCAGCCGCCTCGCCTCGGCGGCGCAGCGCCTCGATCTCGTCGACGCGGGTGGTCTGCTCGGGCCGGAGACCCCGGCGGAGGTTCGCCCCGTACTCCTCGAAGATCTCCCCGTAGGCGCCGAGCGTGTCGATGCAGATCACGCCGAGCAGCCGCTCCGGATGGGAGACGGCGATGTGCAGCGCGAGGTGGCCGCCCCAGGAGTGCCCGATCGCCCACGCTCGCTCGACGCCTTCC
>CAZCIJ010000069.1:0-12206 GCA_964498265.1 uncultured Gaiellales bacterium
AAGGTCGGCTCGCCCGACGATCACGACATCACGCGCGGCAACCTCTGCATCAAGGGGCGCTTCGGCTTCCAGCACGTGCGAGCCGGCGCCCGGTAACCTCGGAAGGGCGCATGGCCACGACCGCGCGCCAGACCATCCGCCGCACGACCGCCGACACCCGGGTGACGGTGGCCGACGACGGCCGCCTGCGGTCGGCGCGGGATCGCCTGGTCACCGAGGAGCCGCTCGAGATCCGCGCCGCAGGCCCCGGGCAAGAGCCCCTGAGCGTCGCCGTGACGATGCGGACGCCCGGCGACGACTTCGAGCTCGCGGCAGGCTTCCTCTACACCGAGGGGCTCGTCGACTCTCCCGAGGAGATCGCCACCATCCGCTACTGCGGCCTCGAGGTCGCCGAGGAGCAGCGCTACAACGTGGTCACCGTCGAGCTGCGGCGAGCGTTCGACCCCGGCGCGCTGCAGCGCAACTTCTACGCCACGTCGAGCTGCGGCGTCTGCGGCAAGGCGTCGATCGACCAGATCGAGGTGCGCTGCCCCGCGCTCGGGCCGGGGTTGACGGTTCCTCGTGCCGCGATCGAGGACCTGCCGGACCGCCTCAGGGAGGCCCAGCGTCTCTTCGACGTGACCGGAGGCCTCCACGGGACGGGACTCTTCGACCGCGACGGCTCGCTGGTCGAGCTGCGCGAGGACGTGGGACGCCACAACGCCATGGACAAGCTCGTCGGGCACGAGCTCCTCGCCGGCCGCCTGCCCGCAAGCGAGCGGATCGCGCTCGTCTCGGGCCGAGCGAGCTTCGAGCTCGTGCAGAAGGCGGGAAGAGCCGGGATCCCCGTCCTCTGCGCGGTGTCCGCCCCTTCCACGCTCGCGGTCGACGCGGCGCGACGGCTGGGGATGACCCTGGTCGGGTTCCTGCGCGGCCGGCGCTTCAACATCTACGCCCATCCCGACCGGATCGACGTCGGACGGGGGACGTCGTGAACGAGTGGCTCGAGCGGGCCGCTTCACGCCTTGCGGGCTCGATCGGCGCGGAACGAGGCGAGTACGCCCTGAGCGAGGGCGAGATCGCGACGCTGCTCGAGGCCGCGCGAATCGCCGCGCACGAGAGCGGCGAGCGGACGAGCGCTCCGCTCCTCTGCTACCTCCTCGGCCTCGCCCGCGGCGGGAACCGCGAGCGGTCGCTCTCAGAGCTCGCGAAGGCAGCGTCCGGCGGCGAGCTCTAGCACGGCCTGGTACTCGTCCGGCGTGTTGAGGTTCCGCAGCGAGTCGAGCTGAGGGTCGCCGGCTCGAACGGCCGGGTCGGAGAGCAGCGCCCGCTCGTCGAGCCAGCGCACGCGCGCTTCGCGGAAGAGGAGTGACGCCTGCGTGAGCTCCCGAGCGAGGAGCCTCTCGGCGAGCGGGAGCAGGCGCGTGCGGCACGCCGACGCGAGAGGGTGCACGCGGCCGGCGACGCGCGGCACCGCCGCGTCGACGTCCGGATCGAGGGCCCTCACAACGCGGCGGACGAAGGCAGGGTGCAGCAGCGGAACGTCCGTCGCAGAGATGAACGCTGCCTCCGCCCGCCCCGCGACCGCGCGGAGACCCGCGGCGATGCCCTCGAGCGGGCCGCGGCCCTCGCGAGCGTCCTCCGCGAGCTCGGTCCACACGGGCAGAGCCGGCAGCTGCTGGCCCGGCGCGCGGACGACGACGACGGGACCGTCGAGCACCTCGCGCAGGACGCCGGCGACGTGGGCGACCAGCGGAAGCCCCTGCCACGGCAACGAGGCTTTCGCACGGCCCATGCGCGACGAACGGCCGCCCGTGAGCACGATGCCGGCCACGCCGCTCACGATGCCGATCGTAGCCGCGGCGGAGCTCGTGCCGGCTCGTCTAGTCGCCCGGGAGCGCGGCCAGCGCGTGCCGGGCGAGGACGCGCTCGCGCTCGGCGCCCGTTCCCACGAGGCTGACCTCCACGCCAAGTCGCTCCTCCAGGAACTCGACGTACCGCAGCGCGTTCGCCGGCAGCCCGGCGGGCGACGAGATCCGGTCGAGCGGCTCGAGCCAGCCGGGAAGCGTCTCGTAGATCGGGAGGGCATGGTGGAAGTCGCTCTGGTGCGCGGGGAAGTCCTCGGTGTCCGACCCGTCCGGCAGCCGGTAGCGCGTGCACACGGGGATCTCGGCAAACGTCGAGAGCACGTCGAGCTTCGTGAGCGCGAGGGAAGTGAAGCCGTTGATGCGCGCTGCGAAGCGCAGGCCGACCACGTCGAGCCACCCGCACCGACGCTCGCGCCCGGTCGTCGTCCCGTACTCGCCGCCGAGCTCGCGCACGCGCGCCTGATCGTCGCCCTGGATCTCGGTCGGAAGCGGACCCTCTCCGACACGGGTGACGTACGCCTTGGCCACGCCGAGCACCTCGTCGATCCTCGTCGGTCCGATTCCGACGCCCGTGGCGGCTCCGCCCGCGATGGGATTGGACGACGTCACGAAGGGGTACGTGCCGTGGTCGACGTCGAGCAGCGACGCCTGCGCACCCTCGAGGAGGACGCGAGAGCCGCCACGAAGCGCCTCGTCGACGAGAAGGGACGTATCTGCCACGTACGGACGCAGACGGATCGCCCAGCGCTCGGAGCGCTCGAGGACCTCGTCCAGACCGAGCGGGTCCGCGCCGTAGACGCGCCCAAGCCAGACGTTCTTCTCGGCAAGCGCGACCTCGATCTTCTGGCGCAGGATCTTCCCGTCGAGGAGGTCCTGCACCCGGATCCCCAGGCGGGCGTACTTGTCGGCGTACGTCGGTCCGATTCCCCGCCTCGTGGTGCCGATGCGCAGCTTCCCGAGCCGGCGCTCGCTCGCCCGGTCCAGGGCGACGTGCCACGGCATCACGAGGTGCGCGTTCCCGGAGATGCGGACGGGCTCGGTCGAGATGCCGCGTCCTTCGAGGTCGTCCAGCTCCCGAACCAGGACCTCCGGGTCGATGACGCACCCGGCGCCGAGGACGCAGAGGGTGTCGGGCCAGAGGATCCCCGAAGGGATGTGGTGGAGCTTGTACGTCTGGCCGTCGGCGATGATCGTGTGGCCGGCGTTCGGGCCGCCCTGGTAGCGGCAGACGACGTCCGAGTACTCGGCGAGGAGGTCGACGATCTTGCCCTTGCCTTCGTCGCCCCATTGGGCGCCGACGATCACGGTCGCAGGCATGACGCGCTCGGCCTCGAGCTCTCGGAGCCGCCCGGGCCCGTCTAGTCGCCCGCCGCCGCGGGCGCGGGCGACGACGAGCCGACGAAGTCGCCGACGGCGCGGGCCGCCTCAGCCGTCTCCGCGAACACCGCATGCCCGACGCCCTCGAGGATGCGCACGGAGGCGCCCGGGACGAGCTCGCTCCAGGCGGCAGCGTGCTCAACGGGGACGAGCCGGTCGCGCTCGCCCCACAGCAGCAGCGTCGGCATCGTCAGCCGATGCAGCCAGCGCGGGAGCTTGAGATCGTAGGGGCGAGCCCAGAGCACGCGGGCGGTCGAGGTCGACTCCCGGTAGCGGGCGGTGAGGAACTCCGGGGTGGGCGGGACCGGCACCCTGCCGTCGAAGACCGACGTGTCCTCGGCGATCATGGAGAGCAGCTCCTCGTCGGGAATCCCGAAGAGGTCGGCGATCGGGTGCTCGCGGATGCGCAGCCCGATGGGCGCCGCGAGCACGAGCCGGCGGACCCGTCCCGTCTGCTCGATGGCGAACGTCGCTGCCATGTACCCGCCCATCGAGTGCCCGGCGAGGAACAGCTCCGCGATTCCCAGCAAGTCGAAGAGGTCGAGGTAGTGCCGGACGTAGTCGTGGATGCTGTCGATGGACGGATCGTCGGCCGACGCTCCGTATCCGGGATGGTGGGGAACGATCAACCGGTACCGCTCCGCAAGCGGGAGCAGACCGTCGAAGCCGAGCAGCGTGCCCGCGCCGTGGAAGAACACGAGCGGCTCACCCTCGCCGGCGCTGAGGACGGCGGTGTCGACTCCGTTCACCTCGACTCGCTCCTCGTGGAACTCGCGCATGTCGGCACACCCCTGGCTTCCGTCGAACTCGGCGTCGTCGCTCAGGCTCGCGTCGCCGCGAGCCCGTCGCTGCAGGCCAAGCGTAGCCGAGGCCGATCCCACCGCGGCGACGGTTCCCAACCGGTAACGGACGGCTCGCGCAAGGGCACCTGAGCGCGGGCGTGAGCCAGCGGCGGTTGTCCGTTCAGGTGCGAACGCCGAAGACGCGGTGGATCGATTCCCTGAGGGCCCGCCCGGCGCTACGTGCGCTCATGCGTCCGGCCGCCACCTCTTCGGCAGCGGCGTGTGCGAGCGCGAGGAACGCGGCCAGGAGCCAGGCTCGGGGCTGGCTACGGTCGAAGTCGCCCGTGCGCTGCCCGCGCCTGATGAGCCGCTCCAGCCGCTCGAGGATCGGCTCGTGGAGGTCTTGCTGCTCCTGCGGGCTCATCTCGGCGCGGAGGGCCATGAGCATGGGATGGCGCTCGAGCGTCTGCCAGCCGGCGCTCACGAGCCGGTCGAGCGCCGCCGCGGGCGGCCCCTCGTCGAGCCCGGCCGCGTCGAGCGCAGCCACGGTCTCCGCGAGCGCTCGCTCCCGGACGGCCTGGACGAGCGCCTCGCGCGAGGGGAAGTGGGCGTACACCGTCTGGCGGGTGACCCCTGCCTTCGAGGCGACCTCCTCCATGCTCGCGTCCGGCCGGCGGCTCAGCAACTCGACGGCGGCGTCGAGGATGGCCGCGATGCTTCGCCTGGCATCTGCTCGGCGACCTCTCGTTGGCCGGGTAAGCTCGGACACGAGTGTCGATGCTAGCGCTCGCCGCGCCGGTGGCCTGCTGGTTCCTTGCTGTCAGTGCGCGGCGAAGGCTGGCTGGGTCCCCGCCGGAACGTCGCCGCGTCGCAGCGCCGCAAGGGCGATCAGCGCGCCGCCGAGCGCGATCCCGGCCGCCGCCCGGAAGGCGTCGGCGAAGCCGGCGGTCAACTCGGCGTCGAGGCCCGCGGAGCTTCCGGCGCCGATTCGGCTCGCTGCGACCGTCGAGAGCACGGAGAGGACGAGCGCGATCCCGAGCTCGTGGGCGGTGGCGGTCAGGCCGGAGCGGAGGCCGGCGTCGTGGCGGCCCGCCCCGGACATCGCCGTGATGGTGATGCCGACCGCGGCGAGCCCGAAACCGGCCCCGAGCGTGAGGAATCCTGGCAGGACGTCCGTGCCGTAGCTTCCCCCGGTCGAGAGCCCGCTCAGGAGCAAGGCGCCCGCGCCGCCCAGCGCGAGGCCCGCGACGACGACCGGCTTGGCGCCGAGACTCCCGACAAGGCGCCCGCCGGCGTGGGCGGCGAGGACGATGACGAGCGCGACGGGGAGGAACTCGACGCCGGTTCGCAGCGCGGAGTGGTCCAGCACGTCCTGGAGGTAGAGGGAGGAGAAGAAGAAGCCGGAGACGAGCGTGCCCACTCCCAGCACCATGAGCGCAAGGGCCGTGACCGTCGCCCGCTGGCGGAAGAGGCCGAGCGGCACGAGAGGCTCGCGCGCGCGCGCCTCGACGACGACGAAAGCCGCGATGCCGGCAACGGCGCCGGAGAGGAGTCCCAGCGTCCGGACCGACGCCCAACCTGACGTCTCGGCGCCCGCGAGCCCCGCGATGAGCGCTCCGAGGCCGGCCGTTGCCGTGAGCGCGCCTCCCGCGTCAAAGCGCCCTCCACCCGTTCCCCGCGCGGCCGGCAGCACGCGCAGCGCCGCGGCGGCGACACCGATGCCCACGGGCAGGTTGAGGAGGAAGATCGCTTCCCAGCCCAGCGCCTGCGTGAGCGCGCCGCCGAGCAGGACGCCGAAGGCTGCGGCGCTCGCGCCCACTGCGGCCCAGGCTGCGAGGGCACGGTGTCGAGCAGGCCCCTCCGCGAAGACCACCGTGATCAGCGAGAGCGCCGCCGGGGAGAGCAGCGCGGCGCCAACACCCTGCAGCGCCCGCGCCGCGAGGAGCAGCTCGGATGAGGACGCGAGCGCCGAGCCCAGCGAGGCGGCGGTGAAGACGCCGAGCCCGGCGAGGAACGTCCGGCGCCGGCCTAGCAGGTCGGCGGCCCGGCCTCCGAGCAGGAGCAGCCCGCCGAAGGCGAGGGTGTACGTGGTCACGACCCACTGCAGGTCGCCGAAGGAGAAGCCGAGGTCCGCCTGGATGGACGGCAGGGCGACGTTCACCACGGTGACGTCCAGGATGACCATGAACTGTGCGGCGCAGAGAAGCGCGAGCACCAGCATCCGTATCGCTCCTTCCATTCATCTCATACAGAGATGTCAAGGATACTAACCACGACACTGATGTCAAGGTTTGCGCCGAACGCCGTCGAGCTGGGAAGGGGCGTCTAGGCCGCGAGATCGGCGAACTTGGCGAAGCGCTTGAGGAACGACAGCTTCACGGTGTCGGTCGGGCCGTTCCGGTGCTTGGCGAGGATCACCTCGGCGATGCCCTGCTGGTCGGACTCGTCGTTGTAGTAGTCGTCGCGGTAGAGGAACGCCACCAGATCGGCGTCCTGCTCGATCGAGCCCGATTCCCTGAGGTCGGAGAGGATGGGTCGCTTGTCGTGCCGCTGCTCGACCGCGCGCGACAGCTGCGACATGGCCAGGATCGGGATGTCGAGGTCGCGCGCGAGGAGCTTGAGGCTGCGCGAGATCTGCGAGACCTCCTGCACGCGGTTCTCGGCGCTCGTTCCCGACGTCATGAGCTGGAGGTAGTCCACGATGACGAGGCCGAGGCTGGGGTGCTTCGACTTGAGGCGGCGAGCCTTCGAGCGGATCTCCATCATGGTGACGGAGCCCGTGTCGTCGACGAAGACGGGCGCCTTCGCCAGCTTGTCGCAGGCGGCCGTCAGTCGCGGCCAGTCCTCGGCTGCAAGCCGGCCGGTTCGCAGCCGCTGCGACTCGACCTTCGCCTCGCTGCACATCAGTCGCTGCGTCACCTCGGCCTTGGACATCTCGAGCGTGAAGACGGCAACCGGAAGGCCGTGCCGGACGGCGATGTTCGCGGCGATCCCGAGCCCGAACGCCGACTTCCCCATGCTCGGCCGTGCGGCGACGACCACGAGGTTGCCCCTCTGGAAGCCGGAGGTGAGCCGGTCGAGGTCGCGGAAGCCGGAGGCGACTCCCGTGATGTCGGAGCCCGATTCGTACAGCGCAGTGATGCGCTCGAAGCTCTCCTTGAGCAGGGCCTCGATGTGCGCGAAGTCGCCGCCCGCGCGCTCCTGGGCGAGCTGGAACACGATCTGCTCGGCCCGGTCGACGAGGTCGGAGGCCTCGCCGATCCCCTCCCAGCCGAGGCGGGAGATCTCGCCGCCCGCGCGGATGAGGCCGCGGAGGATCGCGGCCTCGCGGACGATGTGAGCGTAGTGGGACGCGTTCGCAGTGGTGGGAACGAGCGCGGCGAGCTCGTGAACGCGGGCCCGTCCCCCGACGTCCTCGAGCTCCCCTCGCTCCTCGAGCTCGTCGACGAGGGTGATGGCGTCGACCGGCTCCCCCTTGGCGTAGAGGGAGAGCGCGGCCCGGTAGATCTTCGCGTGGCTCTCGCGGTAGAAGTCGGCGGCGTCGACGACCTCGGAGACGGCCGCGATCGCGCCCGAGGAGAGCATCATCGCTCCGAGAACGGACTCCTCGGCGTCGAGGCTCTGGGGAGGGACGAGGGCGGTCGGGGCCGTTTGCGCCATGCCGGACTCGGCGATCCTTCCACGTAGAACGCCGGACGTCATCCTGTAGAAAACCCTCCCTCGAGGACGTTCTGGAAAACGAAAAGGCCGCCTTTCCAGGCAAACCGAACATACGTTTCCAGATGCGTCGGACGGACATCCCCAGCGCGGTCTGGACAGTCCGCCCGCTCGGAGCGGATTATTCGACGCGGAATCCTCGCCTCTTCAGATCGCGTCCACAGGGGCCTGTGGGCAGCCTCGAGGAGCGGGGCGGCGGGCGGCGGCGCCCGCCGGGCGTGGCGGCTCGCGCCGCGCGGGCGCGGCCTCGCTACTCCCGAGGACCGAGCTCGACCTCGGCGTGGAGGTCGTCGTCCGACTGGTCGTCAGGAGCGTCTGGAAGGTCTTCCGCTTCCTCGTCCGGCCACTCGGAGAGATCGCCGCCCTCGGGCACCACGAGCGTCTTGACGCCGACGTGGACTCCCTGGAACACCTCGATCGGGATCTCGTAGCGTCCCACCCGCTTGATCGGCTCGTCGAGCCCGATCTTCCGTCGGTCGACGCGTACCTTCCGCGCGCGCCAGAGCTCGTCGGCGACGTCGCTCGGCGTGATCGATCCGAACAGGACGCCCTGCGTGCCGGCCTTCACCTCGAAGCGCAAGACGGTCTTCGTCAGCGTCTCGGCGATGATGCGGGCCTGCTCGTGGTTGCGAGCCTCGTGGCGGGCCCGCTGCTCGTCGCGCTTGCGGATCTCCGCGACGAGCGCCGGCGTCGCCGGCTCAGCCAGGCCGCGCGGCTGGAGGTAGTTGCGCATGAAGCCGCGGGAGACCGCCACGACCTCGCCGCGCAGGCCCACCTTGTCGACGTCGCGCAGGAGGACGATGTCCACTGCTAGTGCCTCGTCCGGAGAATACGGCGCGCCCTGGCGGCTGCAAAGCGGCGCGCTGCCGCGTCCTCAGTCGCGCCCGTGGTAACTCGACGCACCAGCGTAGGGCGCTCCCTGCGTCCTTGCATCGCTTGCCTTTCGCTCGCCAGGATCATCACCCTATTCCCCGGACGAGGCACTAGCCGCTCACGTAGGGAAGGAGCGCCATCTCCCGAGCGCGCTTCACGGCGACGGCGATCTGCTCCTGGTGCCGGCGGCAGGCTCCCGTGATCCGGCGCGAGCGGATCTTGCCCTTCTCGGATGCCGAGCGCCTGAGCTGGTTCACGTTCTTGTAGTCGACCTCGTCGATCTTCTCCCGGCAGTAGTAGCAGCTCTTGCGCTTCGCCTGGCCGGTGCCCGCGCCGCCCTTGCGCTTCCGTCCCGCCGACCTGTCGCGATCCTTGTCCACGTGCTCTCTCCTTAGGGTGATGGTCTCGTCAGAAGGGGATGTCGTCGTCGCCCGCCGGCGTGAAGTCGTCTGTGTTCGCGCGCACGTCGGAGGGGGCCAGGTAGCCGCCCTCGGAGCGGCTCTCGCCGTCTCCGCGGCTGCCGAGGAACTGCACGGTGTCGGCGATGATCTCGACCGCCTGGCGCTTGGAGCCGTCCTGCGTCTCCCACTCGCGCCAGTCGAGCCGGCCGTCGATCCCGACAGGCCTGCCACGGCCCAGGTACTGGGCGCAGCTCTCGGCCTGGTTCCCCCAGACGGTGACGTCGAAGTAGTTCGGCTTGTCGCCCCACTGGCCGGTCGCCGGGTCCTTCTGGCGCGTGTTCACGGCGACGCGGAGCTTGCAGACGGAGGTGCCGCTTGGGGTGTGGCGGAGCTCGGGATCGCGCGTGAGGTTGCCGACGAGCACCACTCGGTTGATGTTTGCCACCTGCCGCCTCCTCTCCTCGAACGGGTGTTCGATTCTACTCCTGGGTCTCGGCCGGCTGGGCGCCGGTCGCGGCGCGGGACTTCGGCCGGCGCATGGCCATGTGCCGCATCGCGCCGTCGGTGATGCGGAGCACGCGGCTGAGCTCGTCGAGCGTCGCCGGCTCGCAGTCGAACGTGAACAGGTGGTAGAAGGCCTCGCTCTTGTGGCCGATCTCGTATGCGAGCTTGCGCTGCCCCCACGGCTCGTTCCCGTGCCACACGCCGCCGCCCTTGGTGACGATCTCTTCCGCGCGCGCGATGATCTCCTGTTGGCGCTCGTCCGCCAGCTCGGGCTCGAGCATGAGCAGCACCTCGTACGGATTCGCCATCCCGCTGTCCTCCTTCCTTCGGTCTGAAGCGGCCCCGTCGCCCTGCCGCCGGGCGGGTGCCGGCGGTCTCGACGGAGCAGGAAGTCAGTCGAGTATAGCCGCCTGCTCCGACTTGCCTGCAGGGGCGTGCACATGGAAGAGTGCCGAGAGTGCGACGGTTGCTGTACCTTGCCGGCGGGATCACGGCCGGGCTCGTCCTCGTCCGGTTGTTCCGCCGCAGGCGGGCAGGAGACGCCGCTCCTCCGGCACGGCTCCGCGCCGCGAAGGACGAGCTGCAGGAGAAGCTCGCCGCCACGCGGGCGGACACGGCCCGCGAGGCCGGCGAGGACGTGGAGCCGCCAGCGGGCGAACCGCCCCCCGCCGGAGACGTCGACGAGGCGCGACGACGCGTTCACGCCGAGGGTCGTGCGGCCGTCGAGGAGATGCGCCGAGGCGGCGACGAGGCCTGAAGAGCCTCACTACTGGTCGTCGTCCTCCAAGTAGCCGATGGAGCGCAGCCGGAGGCGCCACAGGCGCATCGCCTCCGCATAGAAGCCCTCGGCCTCGACGCCGTATCCAGACAGCACCTGCGAGTCCATCCCGTCCACGAGCGCCGTCTGCAGAAGGCTGGCCGCGAGCTCCGTGAAGTGGTCGACGAACTGCTCCACGAGCGCCCGCGTACGCTCGCGATCCTCGGCCATGCGCCACCGGACGTAGGAGACCCCGAAGCCGATGTGCCTCGCCTCGTCGCGGGCCACGAGCCGCTGTCCCGCCGTCAGGCCCGGAAACGAGCCGTACCTCGAATACTGGCCCGCGGCGAGGTTCTGCGCCGTCCGGGCGACGACGCCCTCGGCCACGAGGTGGTAGGCCATGATCGCCTTGA
The DNA here is from genome assembly GCA_964498265.1 of uncultured Gaiellales bacterium. GTDB lineage: Bacteria > Actinomycetota > Thermoleophilia > Gaiellales > Gaiellaceae > CAZCIJ01. The sequence goes on from CAZCIJ010000069.1 coordinate 10,672, forward strand.
GGAAGACGTCGGGATCAGCGGTGGTCTCGAGCGGCTTGACGTACCCCTCGAGCGCGTCGTAGAGCGTCGAGGCGATGACGTCCAGGTTCGCGTCGGCCAGCGCGCGCACCTCGTCGATGCTCGTGATCCCGAACACCTTGTCGTACACGCGCAGCACCGACTGCATGTGCCGGAACTCGTCGGCCAGCTGCGTCGAGAGCACCACCTGGGTGTCGTAGGTGGGGGCGCGCATCACGAACGGCGCGAGGATGGTGGCCACCTTGAACTCGGCGTGGAAGCGATGGGAGAAGATCCAGACGAACCCCCGCCGCTCCTCCTCGTCGAGGGCGGCGAAGCTCGCCGCGTCCTGCGCGTAGTCGAGCTCGAGCGGCGACCATTGGTTCCGCTCCCAGTGCTCGTACAGGGCGCGGAACGGCCTCGCACGCTCCTCGAGGTCCTGAGCCTCCCGCTCCTCGGCAGTCATGCCGACCATCTGCTCGGACGGATTCATGGAACCCGATCCTAGTCGCGCTCTCCGACGTTCACCACCGCTACCCAGGGGACTCCCGCGCAGGCCCGCGCGCGAGGAGCGCGTAGACCACCGGCGCCGCGACGAGGAGCAGCAGGAGCGCGGGCAGCGCAGCGCGCGAGTACGCCCCCACCGAGGTGAGCCTCCAGACGTCGGTCGCGAGGGTCTCGAAGCCGATCGGGCGCAGGAGCAGGGTCGCGGGCAGCTCCTTCATCGTGCTGAGGACGACGAGCGCGGCGCCGGCCATGATCCCGGCTCTGGCGAGGGGCAGCGTCACCGAGGCGAGCACTCGCAGGCGGCTGCGCCCCAGGCCGAGGGCCGCCTCCTCGACGCGCACGCTCACTCCGCGCAGGCCCGAGCTCGTGCCGGCGAGCGCCTCCGGCAGGAAGCGGACGACGTACGCGAGAAGGAGCAGCCCCAGCGTCTGGTAGAGGACGCCGGCGTACCGTGCTCCGAAGAACACGAGCGAGAGCGCGATCACGATCCCGGGCAGCGCGTTCGAGGTGTAGCCGAGCCGCTCGAGGAGCGCCGTCGCCCGCGAGGGGCTGCGTCGCGCGAGGAGGGCGATCGGCAGGGCAGCCAGCGTCGCCGCTCCGCCGGCCGCGAGCGCGACGAGCACGGTGTTGGACAGGGGCCGCAAGGCCGGGTCGAGGTCCTGCCCGGTCGAGACCGCTCGTGCGAGCCAGTAGCCGAGCACCGACAGCGGGACGGCCAGGAAGAGCGCGGAGACGAGGCCGCAGAAGCCAAGCGCGGGCAGGCGCCAGCGGCCGAGGGGGACCGGCCGCGCCGCCCGCGCTGCCCCGGGCCCCGACGGGGCGATCCTGCCGCGACGGGCGCGCGCCTCGAACAGGAGGATGAGAGCGGTGAGCGCGACGAGCACGAGTGACAGCACCGCCGCCGGAGTCCGGTCGAAGAGCGTCCGGTACTGGAGGAAGATCGCCCGTGTCAGCGCGTCGTACTGCATGAGCGAGACGGCGCCGAAATCCGAGAGGGTGTAGAGGGCGACGAGGAGCGTGCCGGCGGCGAT
>CAZCIJ010000070.1:0-1604 GCA_964498265.1 uncultured Gaiellales bacterium
GATCACCCGCGAGAAGGGGAAGGTGACCTCCGATGTGTGCACATCCGAGGAGCCACCGCCGCCGCCAGCGCCCCCAACCTGGTCGGTGGAGCCGCCGACACCGCCCTGGCCGCCGCCGCCCGCGCCGCCCGCGCCGCCCGCCTGTCCAGCGTCCCAGTCGCCCCCAGGGTCGCCCCCGCCGCCAACCACACCGAACAACAACTGCTCCGGCGAAACCGCCAGATCGCCCTCAACCACAGCGCCCCGCCCGCCGTCGCCACCCGCGGCGAAGTCGCCTGTGCCGCCCGCGCCGCCGGAGCCGCCAACCGCGAGCACATGCACACTCGTCACCCCCGCCGGCACCACAAACTCAAACGGCCCCGGAACCGTGAACGACTGCTCCCCCGCCAGCGCCACCGGCGCAGACACAAACACACCCACCACAGCCGCAACCACAACCCGCAGACGACGCCTCACAACCAACCCCCTCCACGAGCGGCAGCCGACCGCCCACCCCCAACAGGCACGAGCAGGGGACGCTCAACGCTCACCGGCACCACCAACCCCATCGGCCCAAACACCGCGCCACTTGAGCCGTCAACTCCCAGCGTCCCGAAGGGCAAGTGAGCAGGCGCGAGAGCTAGCCGCGGCGCGGCAGCTCGACGACCCGCCCCTTCTCATCAGTCGAGGGCCCGTCGAGCACCTCGGCGAACTTGGCCTCCAAGGCAGCTCGGGTTCGGTCGGCGTGCCGCTGGCGATCGAACAGGTGCGAGTACACCTTCAGCGTGATCGACGGGTCGGCGTGCCCGAGCTGGCGGCTGACGTAGACGACGTCGGCGCCCTCGGAGATCAGGAGCGACGCGAACGTGTGGCGCAGGTCGTGCAGGCGCAGCTTCGGTAGGCCGCCGCCGTTCAGCCCGGCCGCGTCCGCGGCGGCGTCGAGACCGCGGCCGATGAGCCCCATCTCGCGGAACGTGACGACGAGCCCGACGAGGTACTCGACCCCCTCCTCGGGCGTGACGAACCCACCTCCCCGATCGCGGAATCTCGGCTGGTCGTCTCGCGTCACGTACGGGTTGAAAACCGCGACCCGAGCCACGAGCCCCTTCGGCGCGGGGCTCGTGAACTCGGCCGTCCCGCCCTCCTCGGCCCCGACGTACCCGGCCAGCCGGAGCTGGCTCACGATCACGACTTCCATCATCAGCGGGCCGCCGCCTGTGAGGATGTGCACGCCAAGCCCGCTACGTAGCGAGAGATCGCGTAGGAGCCGCTCTCAGCCCTGACCCCTCGGGAGTGCAGCCGGTAGGGGCGAAGGCTCGGAGGTCGCGAGCGGGGCTTCTGGGCCGCAGCGGGCACGCTGGCGGCCGAGTCGGTTCCAAATCTGCTCCACAACGGCTCCGTCGTTGCCTCGCTCGGCTACGCGCTCCCTCTCGAAGCGGCCGGTTTGCAGCCACTTCGGTGATGGAGCGTACGGGACTCGAACCCGTGACCTCCGGCTTGCAAAGCCGGCGCTCTCCCAGCTGAGCTAACGCCCCGCGGCGGTTCCTGCGCCGATCGTGCGCGTTCCCGACCGCAGCCAGTGTAGACCCTCGCCTTGCCCAGCCCTCGCGAGCCGCAGCCCGTGC
>CAZCIJ010000070.1:1704-12091 GCA_964498265.1 uncultured Gaiellales bacterium
CGCGACCTCGCCAGCTCGCCCGGGTCAGGTCCCGCCGTGCGGGGCCTGACCCGGCACTGTCTCAGCTACCCCAGTCGAAGTCCCGCGAGCGGCCCCAGAAGCTGTCCTCGTCGACCTGCTGCGACTCGGCAGTCTGTGGCTCCGCCGGCCAGGCGTGAACCAGATCGCCCTCGGCGATCGGCTGCGTTCCCGTGAGCGTCTCCTCGAAGCGAGCCTGCTCCTCCGACTTGAACAGCGGGTGATTCTCGAACGGATCGTCGACTGCGTAGCGCTCGAGCGGCATGTCCCGATCCAACCCCGCATTCCGCCGCTTGAGCTCAAGGTGCTCCTCGATCACCTTGGCGAACGACAGACCTACGTCCACCGACATCCACTCCTCCATCTCGATTCCAAGGGGGCGTCCGATTGTAAACCAGCTCGCCCGGCCGTGGGAGAGACTACCTGTGGCGAATGACGGACGAACCCGTGCCTTTCGGTGTCTACGCGCGCGCGGCGCGCACGAACTCCTCAACGAAGAGGGCGCCGTCGACCTCGTCGAGCTCCGGATGGAAGAACGGAAGGTCGTCGCCGGTGAGGCGCGCGAGCGCCCAGCGGTGCAGCGCCGTCGCGCACGGGTTCTTCGCCGTGCTCTCGGTGCAGCTCACGGCAAGCCGCCTCGTCGCGCGGACGACCGCGCGGTCGGCACGGGCGGCCTCCGTCAGCAGCGAGACGGTGCGTCGCAGCGTTCGTTCCGTCGCCTGCGCGCGACGGTGCCGCTCGTCACGAAGCTCCAGGAGGCGCCTGCGGTAGGTCTCGAGCTCGTCGAGCACGCGGCGGAGGTCGCCGGCGACTCGGGGCTCGCCGTCGGGCATGAGCTCCTCGAGCGATGCCCGGCTGTGCGTCGCGTGCTCGAGCCGGCGGTCGAGACGAGCTTCGGCAAGGGCCGTCGCGACCTGCTCGAGCGCCCGCGCGTGGCGCGCGACGGCTGCGAGACGCTCGACGCCGCGCACGAGCCGGCCGCGCTCGTCGAGCACGACGACCCCCTCGCCGGCGTCGCGCAGGACGACGAAGACGCGGCCTCGGGCCAGCTCGACGACCTCGACGCTTTCCGGTGCGAGCTCCGGCATCCGAGCGCGCGCCCTGTCGAGCGCCAGCCTGCCCACGACCTCGGCGGATCGAGCGGCCATACCTGCGCTAGGGGCCTGTCCGGAAAGTGGCCACAGTGGATGACACGCACGTGCCGCGAGGCAAGGACGGGCGCGCTGACCGCGCGCCTAGATACCACCAGGTCATATTGGCGCGACTGAGGACGCGGTATCGCGACACGTGACGCATGTCAGGCGCTCCGGTTCACTTTCCGAACAGGCCCCTTGAGGACCCCTGGATGCGCGGAGCACACGCCGTGGGGTCGCATCGAGCCCCCTAGAAGATCGGCCGGCCGAGCGCGACGGCCACGATCAGCCCGCAGGTGAAGCCGCCGGCGGCGAAGGCCACGCCCGCAAGGCTGAGCCCGCGGACCGTGCTTCCCAGCCCGGCGCCGATCAACGCGACGAGGATGGCCCCCGGTCCGATGCGCCCGGGGTAGTAGACGAGGGCCGCCAGACCCCCGAAGATCGCGAACGCCGAGAGGTAGTTCCCGACGATGCTGGGCCAGCTCGACCTGCCCTCGGGGACCTCGAGCTCCCCCGTGCTCATGCCGGCGGCTTGGCTCTCGCGACCGTGGGCGCCGGCCGGCGCGTCGGCGACCCGTGCGGGCCACGCCGCAGCGGTCGTCTACGGGCGCGCTCGCGCCACCAGGAGTCCGGCTGCGGCCCGCCCGCGTCGGGTCCCGCCTGGTCGACGTCACCGAAGCCCTCGCCCGGCGCGGGAGGGTCCTTCACCGCCCACCAGACGACGTAGCAGAGGTAGAGCAGCGGGATCTTGAGGAACACGAGGAAGACGAGCGCGAACCAGAGCATCGCTTCCGGTGGAGTCTACCGCGCTGCGAGCGCCTCGGGTCAACCGGCTTCCGCCAATCCGGGCCACTCGTCGATCGGATCCGTCGAGCGCACGACGTGCATCCCGGCGGCGGCAAAGCGATCGAATGCGGCGTCCGCCTCGTCCGTGTAGTCGATCTCTCCCGGGACGACGACGGGCGACGTGCAGTCTTCGAGCAGGTACGCCTTCCGCGCCAGGTGCATGCCCCGGACCTGCACGTCGGTGAGCAGGTCGTCGATCGTCCAGGCGACGCAATGGCTCTTCGCCTGGCCCGCGATGACGACCGCGTCGAACGCGAGCAGGCGGTCGACGAGCGCCGTGTTGCGCTCGGCGAGGGGCTCGCCCTGCGGCCCGTCGGTGACCTCCGGGCCGAGCACGGAGTAGTGCTCGGTGCGCGGGTTCGAGCCCTTCACCTCGAGGTGCGGCCGGCTCCGCCGCGCCACCGTGTGGAAGAACACCGCCTCCTCGACGGCCGAGACGAGCGCGTGCCCGATGCCCCCGAGCATCGCGTGGTACGGCCAGATCGTGAGGTCGTACTTGCCGCTCTCGGCGAGACGGCGCACGTAGTGGCGCAGGTGCGCCTGACCCTCCTCCGGCGTGATGGCGAGCGGCGCGGCCAGCGCCGGGTTGAAGCGCCAGCGCCCGCGCGCGACGTCGTCGGCCGTCACGAGGGTGAAAGGCGCCGGATGGCGGCCCTCGCCGTCCACGAGGTAGAGCTCGTGGAAGATCTGCATCGCCTCGTGCGTGTCCATCGTCACGACGACCTGCGTGATCGCGCCGAGGTTGCGGTAGAGGAACTCGCAGAGGCGGACGTTGTCGTCGACGGCGCCGCGGCCCGAGCGGCCGGAGACGAAGAGCTCGAAGCCGGGGACGCAAAACGTGTTCTGGACGTCGACGCAGAGAAGGCAGATCGTCCGCGTGTCGCTCGCGGCCGGCCCGATCCCGTACTCGCGCGCCCAGGCCTCCGCCTCCGGCGCCCGCTGCTCGTACGGCACTCGCCAGACCTCTCCGACGCGGGCCCGGTCGAAATGCGGCGGGATCGGCAGGAGCGGCACAGCGCAATTGTCGTCGTCTGGCCGACGCCGTGTACGGGCGTGCCGCACGCCGGACTGCACGGCGGTCGCGCCGGCTACAAGAGTGGAGGAGACCGTACCACGGTGCGGGTGCAGGCCGCACCGTGGGGAATACGACCTCTCGGTACACGTTAGGAAGCCCTAGCAACGTCTCACGAGCAGGAGCGGCATGGCTGGAGACCCCCGCAGGTGGAAGGCGCTCGCGGTTCTCGGGATCGCCTATCTGATGGTGGTCCTCGACGTCGCGATCGTGAACGTGGCGCTGCCGTCGATCCAGGCCGATCTGGGGTTCTCGCCGGAGAACCTGCAGTGGGTGGTGAGCGCGTACGCGCTGACGTTCGGCGGCTTCCTGCTCTTGGGTGGCCGCATCGGGGACCTGCTCGGTCGCAGGAGGCTGTTCCTGGTCGGGCTGCTGGCGTTCTCGGCCTTCTCGTTGCTCTGTGGCTTCGCCGTCTCTGATGGCATGCTGATCGCCGCGCGTGCGCTGCAGGGGGCCGCGGGGGCGATTCTCGCGCCGTCGGTCTTCTCGATCACGACGGTGACATTCGAGGAGGGAGCCGAGCGCAACAAGGCGCTGGGGATTCTTGGTGCCATCGCCGGTTCCGGGGCCGCGATCGGCGTGCTCCTCTGCGGCGTGCTGACCGAGTACATCGGCTGGGAGTGGATCTTCTACGTCAACGCTCCCGTCGGCGCGCTGGCGCTTGTGCTGGCGCTGCGCTACGTGGCGGAGAGCCGTCTTGAGGGCGTGCAGCGGCGTTTCGACACGGCCGGCGCGATGTCGGTGACGGCGAGCCTGATGCTGCTGGTGTACGGCCTCACGCAGGCCCCGAGCAGGGGCTGGGGATCCATCCAGACGATCGGCGTGCTGGTGGGCTTCGCCGTGCTCATGGCGCTGTTCGTCGTGATCGAGGCGCGAGCGCGCTGGCCGCTCGTGCGGCTGGGTTTCTTCCGCCAGCGCACGCCGACGGCGGCGAACGTGGTCGGCTTCGGGCTGGGGACGATGGTGTTCGGCATGTTCTTCCTGCTCTCGCTGTACATGCAGCAGGTGCTCGGCTTCTCCCCGATCAAGACTGGTGTCGGCTACCTGGCTGTGGCCCTGACGTCCATCGTCGCCGCGGGCGTGGCGCAGGCACTTGTGACGCGAATCGGGGTGAAACCCGTGCTAACGACGGGGCTCGCGCTCATCGCTGGCGGGCTGGTTCTGTTCACGCAGATCTCGGTGGACGGCACGTACGCAGGAGACTTGCTGGCCGGCTTCCTCATGGTCGGCGTGGGCCTCGGGTTCTCGTTCGTGCCCATCTCGATCGCGGCCCTTTCCGTGCAGCCACGCGACGCGGGCCTCGCCTCGGGTCTCATCAACACCAGCCAGCAGATCGGCGGCGCGCTCGGGGTCGCGATCCTGACGACCGTCGCGACGACGCGGACGGAGAGCCTGATCGCGGACGGCACGGCTCAGCCGCTGGCGCTCACCGAGGGCTTCAGCCTCGCATTCTGGGTCGCGTTCGCCTTCGCGGGCCTGTCGATCCTCGCCACCCTGCTCGCGATCCGGCGCGCCGACCTCCAGGCCGCCCCCGCGGGCGCGCCCGTCGCGTAGCGGGCTACGCGGCCCCGGCGACGGCAGTCGGGTGAGCGAAGCCTGGTTGTAACCTGCGCGCCGTGCGGCCCTTCTCTCAGGACACGAAGGTGGAGGCGCTGCGCCGCGCGCCGCTCTTCGAAGGTCTCACGGCGAAGGAGCTCCGGGAACTCGCCAGGACGACCGACGACCTGGAGGTGGCCGCTGGGACGATCCTCTGCCGCGAGGGGCGCCGTGGCCACGAGTTCTTCGTGATCGTCGAGGGAGAGGTAACGGTCACCCGAGCCGGGAAGCACGTCGCCACGCGTGGCCCAGGCAGCTTCATCGGAGAGATCGCGCTCATCGAGGACGTCCCTCGGACCGCGACGGTCACGGCAGCGACCCCGCTTCGGCTCTTCGTGCTCACGCGTCAGAGCTTCTGGGCGCTCGTCGACCGGCACCCGGAGGTCGAGCGCAGGATCCTGCGCGCGCTCGCGAAGCGGGTGCTGCACGACAGCGAGTAAAGCTGCGCAGCTGCGGCGGTGCCGCGCTCGAAACGGCTCTCGGTCCACGCCTCCTGGCCGGTCCGGCCGGAGAGGCCCCGGTATGCTCTCGGGCCGGATGGAGCTCGAGGTCAACGGCGCCAGGATGGCGGTCGACGAGTACGGCGCCGGCGCGCCGGTCGTGCTCGTCCACGGCCTGGGAACGACGGCCACTGACCTCTGGAAGAACGTCACGGCGGAGCTCGCGAGCGACTTCCGGGTCGTCGCCTACGACCTGCGGGGCTCCGGCAGCAGCCAGGTCGCTCCAGGGCCCTACCCGATCGAGTTGCTCGCAGGCGATCTCGCCGCCCTGATCGACGCGCTCGGCCTCGACCGCGTCGCCATCGTCGGGCACTCGCTGGGCGGCGGCATCGCCCTCCAGTACGCGGCCGCCCACCCGGAGCGGACCCGGGCAGTCGTGGGCGTCGCGGCGGTCGCCGAGCCGCCCAAGCCGCGGAAGCAGGCGATGCGGGAGCGGGCGGACGCGGTGGAGACGAACGGGATGGCGGCCGTCGCCGAGGACGTCGCGGCGGACGGAATCGCACCGTCGTTCCGCGAGGCCCATCCGGAGGAGCTCCAAGAGCTCATCTCGCTGCTCGCCTCGAACAGTCCGGAGGGCTACGCGGCCCAGTGCCGCACGCTCGCGACGATGTCGGCCCCCGACCTCGCCCGTATCTCGGCCCCGGTGCTCCTCGTCTGCGGAGAGCTCGACGTCCCGTCGCCGCCCTCGATGAACCGTGATGTCGCGGCGCGGCTTCCCGACGCCGAGGTGGTCGTCATCCCCGACTGCGCTCACATCATCCCCTGGGAGAAGCCCGCCGAGCTGCTCGCCGCCGCCCGCCCGTTCCTCGTGCGTACGTCCTGAGACGGCGCTCCGGACGCAGCTTCGGGGGCCTCGCGGCGTGGGCTTGGAGCTCCTTCCAGAACGAAGGAGCTCTTAGCCGCCCTTCTCGAAGGTCAGCAGCTCTTCGCGACTCTCCTCGCCCGAGACGCTGACGGCGAGGACGGGGCCGACTCCGGGCGCGTAGTACTTCTCCTCGATCAGGTCGGGCTGGAGCGGCGTCGTGTCACGGGTCTGCAAGACGTTGTCGAAGGATCCGTACGGCGCCTCCACCTGCTCGTCGAGGCTCAGCACCTCCGCGGCGTCCTCCGCCTCGCCGGCGTAGTACTCCTGCCGGTACGCCACGCCGACCGTGGGATCCGCAGGCATGATGACGCCCGCCTGCGCGCCGTCGACGCCCGCCTCCCAGGAGCCCTCGGTGCTGACCTTGCCTTCCTCGTACTCCCTCGTGTCCTCGCCGAGGTACCAGACGTTGCCCCACCTGTCCTGCGCGTACCAGTCGTAGGTGTCCTCCCTCACCTGGCCGTCCTCGGTCACGACATCGTGCACGACGGTGGCACGGATGCCGAGGATGGTCCGGGTCCGGTCCGTGACCGTGACCTCGACGCGCTGCTCGTTCCCCTCGCCGTCCGTCTCGCGATAGACCCACGTCGTGCCCGGCGCCATCGGCCAGAAGGGGTTGTCGATCGTCGGTGCGAAGTCCGCTGGGTCGAGGCTCACGGGCTCGCCGCCGACAGGGAGCCCGGGCGCCTCGGTGGGTGCCCCGGTCGTCGCGGCGACCGGGGCAGCCGACGGCTCGTCAGCGGATCCGCAGGCCGATGCGAGCACCGTCAGCGAGAGCAGGAAGCCTACGAGCAGCGAGACGCGCACGAGCGGGCTCTCTCAGCTAGTGCCGCGTCCGGCGCTAGTCGTCACCGGATCCGTCCTGCTCGCCCGGGCCGTCCTCGTCGGCTTCCTGGCCGATGACGTCGAAGCTCTCGTCCAGATTCACCTCGACGACGCTGCCGTCGTCCAGGCGGATCTCGACGCCGTAGGCGGCGCCGTCGTCGCCGGCCTCCGTCTCGACGACCGTGCCGCCACCTGTGTGTGCGAGCGCTGCTGCGGTGGCCTTGTCGAGCGCCTCGCCGGTGAGCGGCTGGTCGTCGCCGCCTCCCGTGGTGGCGACCGCGATGCCGGCCGACAGTCCCGCGAGAGCGACGACGGCGACGGCGATCAGTAGGAGCTTGCGGGTCATGCTGTACCTCCTGGATGTCTGATCCTGTACGCCAGGCTACGGAGCCCAGATGAGACGACGGTGAGAAATGAGCCGGGAGTCAGCCTCTCATCGGGCTCTCATGTCGAGCGCGACAATGTGGCAAGTGCGGATCCTGGTCGTCGAGGACGAGCTGAAGATGGCGAGCTTGCTGCGCCGCGGGCTTCTCGAGGAGGGTCACGCGGTGGACGTGGCTCGAACCGGCGACGACGCGCTCTGGATGGGCCGGGCGGTCGAGTACGACGCGATCGTGCTCGACCTCATGCTGCCCGGGGTGGACGGGATCGAGGTCTGCCGCCGGCTGCGAGAGAGCGGAGTCTGGGCGCCCGTGCTCATGCTGACCGCGCGAGACGGGGTCGAGGATCGCGTGGCCGGGCTCGACGCCGGCGCCGACGACTACCTGCGCAAGCCGTTCTCGTTCGCCGAGCTGCTCGCGCGCCTGCGCGCGCTCGTGCGCCGGGGAGCGGCCGAGCGGCCGATCGTGCTCCAGGTCGGAGACCTCCGCCTCGACCCGGGGACTCGCCAGGTCTGGCGCGGCGAGACCGAGGTTCGGCTGTCCGGGAAGGAGTTCGCGCTGCTCGAGACGTTCATGCGCCGCCCGGGCCAGGTGCTCTCGCGCTACCAGCTGCTTGAGCATGCGTGGGACAGCGCGTACGAGCACCGGTCCAACGTCGTCGACGTCTACGTCCGCTACCTGCGGGACAAGATCGACCGGCCCTTCGACCGCGAATCGCTCGAGACCGTTCGCGGGGCCGGCTACCGCCTCCGCGGGGACGCGAGGCGCGCGTGAGCCGCTTCCCGATTCGCGTACGCCTGACCCTGGCGTTCGCCCTGGCGATGGCCGCCGTCCTCGCGGCCGTCGGCGCCTTCCTGTACGTACGGCTCGGCGACTCGCTCGATGAGCAGCTCAACGAGAGCCTGCAGACGCGGGCCGATGCCCTCTCGGCCGTCGCCGAGGAGCGCGGGGGCGCGCTCAGCGCCGGGGAGCTCGCCTTCGGCGACGATGGCGAATTCGGCCAGGTCCTGCGCCCCGACGGCTCGCTGGTCGCGTCCGCTCCCTCCGTGGCACCCGAGCCGCTGATCTCGGAGCTCGAGGCAGGCCGCGCTCGCCAAGGGCCGCTGATCCTCGAGCTGGACACCGCGCCCGGTCTGGGCGGCGAGCCCGCTCGGCTCCTGGTCACCTCCATCGACGTGCCGCAGGGCACGCTGGTGCTCGTCGTCGGCGGCTCGCTCGAGGATCGGGAGGAGGCCCTCGACGGCCTGCTCACCCAGCTCCTCGTCGCCGGGCCGCTGGCTCTGCTCGTTTCCTCGCTCGCCGGCTACGCGCTGGCGGCCGCAGCGCTCAGGCCCGTCGAGGCGATGCGACGGCAGGCGACGGAGATCTCGACCGAGCGCCTCGAGCGCCGGCTCCCGCTGCCGAGAGGGCGCGACGAGATCCGGCGTCTGGGCGAGACCCTGAACGCCATGCTCGGGCGGCTCGAGGCCGGGCTCGCGCGCGAGCGTCGCTTCGTCGCGGATGCAGGCCACGAGCTCCGCACCCCGCTCGCCCTGCTGAAGACCGAGCTCGAGCTCGCGCTGCGGCGTCCCCGGCCGCGCGAGGAGCTCGAGGAGACGCTGCGCTCGGCAGTCGAGGAGGCCGACCGGCTCGCGCGGCTCGCCGAGGATCTGCTCGTGCTCGCCCAGCTCGACGAGGGTCGCCTCCCCCTCCGACGGTCCTCGCTGTCCGTCGAGGACGTGCTCCACAGCGTCGCCCAGCGCTTCGCGGCCAGGGCCTCGGGCGAGGGGCGAGGGCTCGAGGTCGTGGTCGCTCCCGACGTCACCCTCGTCGGCGATCGGCTCCGCCTCGAGCAGGCTCTCGGCGACCTCGTCGACAACGCGCTCCGGCACGGGGCCGGCGAGATCCGCCTCGAGGCGCGACGCCGTGGCGGCGACACTGAGCTTCGCGTCAGCGACGAGGGTCCCGGGTTCCCGCCCGACTTCCTCGCCCGGGCGTTCGATCGCTTCTCACGCGCGGAGGAGTCCCGCAGCGACGGAGGAACAGGCTTGGGGCTGGCGATCGTCGATGCGATCGCCCGGGCGCACGGCGGGCAGGCCTATGTGACCGGCGGCCGCCGGGGCGAGACGCTCGTTACGATCAGGCTGCCCGCCGGCGACCGCGAGCCGCGCGAGGCGCCGGTCACGGCACCGCTTTGACGTAGCCGCCGTCCACCTGGATCGCCGCCCCGGTGACGTACGAGGCCGCGGGCGAGAGCAGGAAGACCGCCACGCGGGCGAGCTCCGCGGGATCGCCGTACCGCCGCATGGCGATCGCGTCCTCGTTCGCACGGCGCACGTGCTCCGCCGTCACGCCGGCCGCGCCGGCGGCGCTCTCGTCGAGGAAGCGCACGCGCTCCGTGTCGATCCGCCCGGGCGCGATCGAGTTGACCCGCGCGCTGGGCGCCAGCTCGAGCGCGAGGCACTTGGCCAGCGCGGCGACGCCTGGACGGAGGACGTTCGAGGTGTCGAGGCTCGGAATCGGCACACGGACCGTGGACGAGGTGAGAAAGAGGATCGACGCCCCCTCGCGCAGGTGCGCGCGCAGCGCGCGCAGCATGCGAATGGGATTGCCGATGAGCAGCCGGTAGGCGGCCTCCCACTGCCGGTCGTCGAGGTCGAGCGCAGTCCCCGGCGGAGGGCCGCCCGCATTGACGAGCACGCCGTCGACGCCGCCGAGCTGCGCGGCCGCGTCCACCGTCGCGTCGACGCCGGCCGGCGTCTCGAGGTCGGCCGCGCAGGGGATCGCCGCCTCGCCCAGCTCGCGTGCCGCAGGTCCGGGGTCTCTCGAGACGACGAGCGCCCGGGCACCTTCGGCGATCAGGGCCTGGGCGATAGCCCGGCCGAGCCCCTTGCTCCCGCCGCAGACGACGAACGCCTTTCCCTGGAGCCCGAGATCCATCGCTAGCGCGCCGGGTTCTCGCGCAGCCAGCGCACGACCTCGCCGGCGTTCGCCTCTGGCGGGAAGACCGGGTAGAAGACTTTCACGACGCGAGCCTCGCGGGCGATGAGCGTCAGACGCTTGTAGAGCGTCATCCCGTCGACGTCGAAGGTCGGCAGCCGCAGGGCCTCCGCGAACCGGCGCTCGGGGTCGGCGAGGAGCGGGAGCGGCACGCGCAGGCGCTCTGCCGCCTCGAG
>CAZCIJ010000071.1:0-11968 GCA_964498265.1 uncultured Gaiellales bacterium
GGAGCGACGGGACTCGAACCCGCGACCTCCGGCGTGACAGGCCGGCGTTCTAACCGACTGAACTACGCCCCCCGGGCCGGAGCATTGTAGCCTGCAGGTGATGGCCCGCGGGACCGAGGCTCGACCGCTCGCCTGGCTGCACGTCCCCGCCGAGGACGAGGCGCCCGACGAGGTGCGCGCGCTCTGGCAGCGGGCCGAGGAGAAGCTCGGCTTCGTCCCGAACGTGCTGCGCGTGTGGGCGCTGCGGCCGGAGCACATGCTGCGCTGGCGCAAGTACATGGACGAGCTGCTCAAGGGCCCGTCCGGGCTCTCCGAGGCGCAGCGGGAGATGATCGGCGTCGTCGTGTCCACGGCGAACCGCTGCCACTACTGCATCACGTCGCACTCGGCCGTGCTGCGGGAGCTGACCGGCGACCCGATGCTCGTCGACCGGCTCGTCTCGAACTACCGCCACGCGCCCCTTCCGGCGCGCGAGCGGGCGATGCTCGACCTCGCGACGAAGGTCACCGAGGAGGCGTACCGCTGCGGCGAGGCAGACCTCGACCGCCTGCGCGAGCTCGAGTTCAGCGACGAGGACATCATGGACATCGTCGAGACGGCGGCGATGTTCAACCTGACGAACCGTATGGCGAACGCGCTCGGCTGGGAACCCAACCCCGAGTACCACGCGATGGGCCGCTAGCGGGCCGGGCGTGTCCGGCCCCTATGACGGCGTCTGACCGCAGGTTCAGCCGACAACGGGCGGGGCAAGCCTCGCCCCTACGACCTCGGGGCACAGGCCGGGCAAGCCCCGCCCCTACGACGTGGGGGGAACAGGCCGGGCGAGCCCGGCCCCACGACTGCGGACACACGCGTTCGCCCGAAGGCCCGACCGGGCTAAAGGGCCGCGCTCGTGCTGCCGATGACGAATGGCCATGACGTGGGTCTACATCGGGCTCGTCCTCGCCGCGGTCGTCCTCGTCCTCGTGCTCATCCTGAGCGAGGCCGACAAGCTGCGGTCTCCGCGCGGCTGACCACGACCCCATGCGACGATGCTGCGAGGGTCGGCGGCCGCTATCCTCGGCTGCCAATCCGTGAGACGAGCCGTTCTCATCACCTCCGTCCTGCTGGCCGCGCTCGTCGGCTCCGGGCAGGCCGGTGCCATCACGCTCCCCTGCGGCTTGCCAGCGACCGCGCCGCTCTGGATCGAGTTCTCGGACGGGTCGGTCGAGTGGCGACGTGAGGTCTTCGGCAAGCCCGGCGTGATCGTCGCGACGAACGGCGTCGAGCGGGCGGCCGAGATGCGCTCGCTCGGCGCGCAGACGGTGTACTGGCACATGAACCTCAAGGGGCTCACCGGCACGCCGGCCGCGCCGCGCGACCCGGCAGAGACGGAGCAGCGCGCGCATGCCCTCTACGACCGGGCCGTGGCGGCGATTGGGTGCGAGCAGCCGGTCATCGCGCTCAACGAGCTGAACGGCGCCCGCGCGCCGACGCCGTGGTCGCCGACCACCCTGCAGTATCGGCAGAACGTGACGATCGTCATGCGCACCCTCGCCGGGCGCGGCGCCGTCCCCGTGCTCCTCGTGCCCGGGCCGGCGCGCGGGCCGGGCGCGCCCAATGTCAGCGGCGACGCCATCGGCTGGTGGAACGAGATCGCCTCGCACGGCCTGATCGTGCGCCAGCTGTACTTCAACGCGCAGTACATCTCCAAGCGCGGACCGATCGTCGGGTCGCGGCTGCGGCGGATCGCAATGCGCCAGGGGATCTCGGCGCTCACGGCGATCGGCATCCCCGCCGACCGGCTCGGGATCATGCTCGGCTTCCAGTCCGGCCCCGGCAAGGGCGGGCGCGAGAACCTCCAGCCGACGCAGGCGTGGCTCGAGGTGATCAAGCGCGAGGCGCTCGCCGCCAAGCAGGCCGCGGCCGAGCTCGGCGTCTTCGGCGTGTGGTCGTGGGGGTGGGGCACGTTCCTGCACTTCGCCCCGGAGGGGGCCGACCCCGACAAGCCGCGGGCGGCGTGCGTGTACCTCTGGACGCGCGACCCGGCTCTCTGCGACGGTCCGGGTGCCGCAGGCCCGGGATTCAACGCCTCGCTCACCGAGGGACAGCTGATCGTCCCCGAGGGCGTCCAGTGCACCGTCGGGGACGACACGATCCCGATCGCCGAGGTCGAGGAGATCGAGGCCGCGACGGGAAGCCGCGCGCTCGCGCTTCGGGCGGAGCTGCAGCGCCTCGTCTTCGAGCGTGCCGGCGCGAGCGTCGACGACGCGGACATCACCGCGGCCGAGCGCGCGGCCGTCGACGCGAGCTTCCGGGGCAACCACGACGCCTACCTGGGGGCGCTCGCCGGGACCGACGTCACCCGGCCGCTGGCGAAGCGCGCGCTCGCCGACCTGCTGGCGCGACAAGAGACCGAGGCCCTTGCGACCATCGACGCGCCAAGCACTCCCTTCGCCGTGTGGCTCAACGGCGCGCAGCGTGACGCGATCAAGACGGCGGTCTGCGCGGCCGACGAGGTGCCGACGCCCGGCGGCTTCGAGTGGACGAGGTACATGCCGTTCAAGCTCCCCGACGCGACGATCACGATCCAGGCGAGCCCGCGCGTCGTGCGCAAGGGCCAGCGCGTCACCCTCACGGGCACGGTGAAGAGCTCCCGGGCGCAGGAAGTCGTCACCGTCTACGCGCTCCGTCGCGGGAGCGAGTACGTGCGCGTGGGCCAGAGGTCCGTCGACGCCGAGGGACGCTGGCAGCTTCGCGTGCGGCCGGACCCGAAGGGGGAGACGGTCTTCCGCGCGGCCTCGCGCAGCTCGGCGAGCAAGCCGATCGCGGTGCGGGTCAAGGCAGTCAAGCGCTGATGGAAAGCGCCGTGCTCGCCTCGGCGCTCGACAGCCCGGCGGTTACGGTGATCCTGGTGATCGTCTTCGCTGCTCTGATCGTCGTCGCGCTCACAGCGGTGGCGTCGGCGATCCTCTGGCTCGCGCTCTGGGTGCTCGACCGCGTCCGGGAAGGCGCGCACTAACCACGTCGTGAGCGCAGGCGAGGGGTCGCGCCAGGATCTCGCCCGCAGGCGGGAGCGCCGCCGCCGACAGGTCCGCCGTCGCCGGCTGGTCGCTCTCGCCGTGCTCCTCGGTCTCGTCGGAGCCGGCATCGGCGCCGGCGTCGCCCTGACTGGTGGGTCTAGCGAGGCGACTCCCACGCCTGGCCCGCGAACGTACGGCGGGGCTCCAGGTGTCCCGGCGGCAGAGAGCGAGACCACCGCCACGCAGGCCGCGGCGCAGCCTCGTGCCGACGGGTCGCTCGGCGCGAGGAACGTCCGCCTCGCGTGCACGCTCCTCACGCGCGAGGAGATCGCAGCGCAGTTCGACGGGCCGGTGGGGAAGGCGACGCCCATATGGCCGTACTGCCAGTGGATGATCGGCAGGGACGCGTGGCTGGCCGTCTGGGTCGGGCCGAAGACGCCCTTCGAGCGCATCCGGGAGCGCTCGTACGTCCTCGAGGACGTCGCCGGGGTCGGCGAGGACGCCTTCTTCGGCACCGACCGCTACCTCTACTTCGGCCGGGGCGGCGTCTCGTACTACGTCGTCTACCAGCGCGTCGGCGAGTACACGGAGATCCGGCGGGAGCAGCTGATCACGCTCGCGCAGTCGATCCTGAGCAAGCCGGTCGACGTGGACGACGCCCCCCCGCCGAGCCCGCAGGAGCGCGAGCTTCTGGCCGGCGCGCCCACGAAGGACGACCCGCTCGTCGTCTACTTCGGCGGCGACTCGCTCTCAGCGGGGCCCGAATGGGCGTTCTTCACGCAGATCCGGGAGACGGGGCTCGTCCGCACGTTCCCGGAGTACCAGGTCGGCACCGGCATCGTCCGTGGCGACTACTTCGACTGGCGCCGTCATCTGCAGGGCGTCATGAACGCCCGCCAGCCGGACGTCGCGATCTTCATGTCGGGCGCGAACGACAACCAGGACTACGTCGTCGACGGCGTCTACCACCCGAACACGACCGCGTTCTGGCGCAGACGCTACCGGCGAGACGTGAGCAGGATCATGGACGTCCTCGCCGCCGACGGCAGGAAGGTGATCTGGGTAGGGATGCCGCCGATGGAGGACCCCGACCTCGACGCCGGCATGGAGCTCGTAAACCGGATCGCGAGCAGCGAGGCCGGCAAGCGAGACGCGGTGAGCTTCGTCGACACCTGGGCGCTCCTGAGCGCGCCGGGCGGCGGGTACACCCCGTCTCTCGCGGACGCGAGCGGCCAGCAGGTGCCCGTCCGTCTCGAGGACGGGATCCACCTGAACGTCGAGGGCAGCGAGCTCCTCGCCCGCGCCATCGCCGACGAGCTCGCCACGATCGTCGGCGCGCCGGAGCTCGCGCCGGGCGCGTAAGCGGCCAGGGCAGCGGCTCTTGGGCCGCATCCCGTTCGCGCTGCTCGAGCCGGCCGCTTGCCGTTGCGTGCCCCGATCGGGGATTGGCAGCGTCCGGCGCGACTGGTTACAGTCGCGCCGGTGCCACCTGACGCGAGCCTCCCCGCGGCATGATCGACACCCGTAGCGAGTTCCACGACCTGCTCTGGATCTTCGCGCCTATCACCGCGGCGGTGTTCGTCATCATCTCCCTGCTCGTCCTCGGCATCGTCTACCGCTCGCGGCGACGGCCGGACGACCCGGGCTGGCGCTCCGCTTGGCCGCGGGCGGAGGCGTCGTACGCGGTCGTGCTCCTCGGCTTCGCCGTCGTCCTGCTCGCGTTCACGTACCGGACCGAGACCCGCGTGGACGATCTCGTGAGCGATCCCGGGCTCGAGCTCGACGTGACCGCGTTCCAGTGGCAGTGGGCGTTCGGCTACCCGACCGGGGTCACGTTCGTGGGCACGCGCGAGCAGCCCGGGCAGCTGGTCGTTCCCGCCGACACGACTGTGCGCTTCAACCTGACCTCGCGCGACGTCGTGCACTCGTTCTGGATCCCGCACCTGCGCTTCAAGCGCGACGCCTTCCCTGACTACGTGGGCGAGTTCGACCTCGTGTTCCCGGAGGAAGGCACGTACACGGGCCGCTGCGCCGAGTTCTGCGGCCTGCGCCACGCGAACATGGAGTTCACCGTCGTCGTTCTCTCGCCGGAGGAGTTCGACGCCTGGCTCGAGGCGCAGTCATGAGCATCGAGTCCTACCCTGTCCCGGCGCAGGGGATCCTCGCCTGGGTCGCGAGCACCGACCACAAGCGCGTCGCGCTGCGGATAGCGGCCGTCTCGGCGTTCTTCCTCGTGGCGGCGGGCGTCCTCATCCTCCTCGTCCGGACGGAGCTCGTCTCGCCGGGGATCCAGTTCGTGGGCGAGGACACGTTCAACCAGTTCTTCACGATCCACGGCTCGACGATGGTCTACCTCGTCGTCACGCCGCTCGTCCTCGCGCTCGGCATCTACATCGTTCCTCTCCAGATCGGCGCGGCGGAGATCTTCGCGCCACGGCTCGCGCTGCTCGGGTTCTGGCTCATCACGAGCGGCGGCATCACGATCTGGGTCGGCTTCGGCACCGACCAGGGCGCGGGGAAGGCCGGCTGGACCGCCTACTACCCGCTGTCGGGGAGCCAGAAGACCCCGGGGCCGGGGATGGACATGTGGGTGATCGGCGTGCTGCTGGCAGGAGTCGGCGTGACGCTGTTCGGGATCTGCGTGCTGATGACGATCCTGCGCCGCCGCGCTCCGGGCATGACGTTCGGGCGCATGCCCCCGTTCACGTGGACGATGCTCGCGACCTCGGTGTTCGTCGTCGTCGCGTTCCCGTTTCTCGTCGTGGCGATGGCGCTCCTGTTCATCGACCGCCAGCTCGGGGGCGGGATCTACGACACCGAGATCGGGCCCATCGTCTACCAGTACCTCTTCTGGTTCTACGGTCACCCGGTCGTCTACGTCTGGTTCTTCCCGGCGCTCGGCGCCGCGGCCGAGATCATCTCGGTCTTCAGCGGGCGGCGCTTCTTCGGCTACCACGTGTTCATCATCGCGATCGCGGCGTTCACCGCGCTGTCGATCACCGTCGGCGGGCACCACATGTTCGCGACGGGCCGGGCGACGAACCAGTACTTCGCGCTCTCGACCATGCTGCTGATCGTGCCCGCGGGCGCCGAGTACTTCGCGTCGATAGGGACGATGTGGCGCGGCAAGCTGCGCTTCTCGACGCCGATGCTGTTCGCGCTCGGGTTCCTCATCCAGTTCCTGCTGGGCGGCCTAACGGGCGTCATCCTCGCCTCGCCGCCGCTCGACTACCACGTCCACGACTCGTACTTCGTCGTCGGCCATTTCCACTACACGGCCTTCGCCGGCGCGCTCTTCGGGCTCTTCGGGGCGATCTACTACTGGTTCCCCAAGGTGTTCGGCTTCAAGCTCTCCGAGCGGCTCGGGAAGCTCCACTTCTGGCTGCTCGTGCTCGGCACGAACCTCACCTTCTTCCCGATGCTGATCCTCGGCTACCAGGGGATGCCGCGTCGCATCGCCGACTACACGGCGGCCTCGGGCTTCCAGGGCCTCAACATCGTCGCCACCGTCGGCGCCTTCCTGATCGCGGTCGCGATCCTGACCTGGATCGTGAACCTCGCGCTGTCCTTCCGCGAGCGCGAACGGGTCGGAAACGACCCTTGGGGCGGCCAGACGCTCGAGTGGTGGACGACCTCGCCGCCGCCGCGGTACAACTTCGACTCGCTCCCGCCGATCCGGTCGTACGCGCCGCTGCTCGACCTGACCGGCGCGGCGCCCGAGCGGGGCGGCCTGGGCGGGGCAAGCCCGGCCCCTACGGATGAGGCACACGAGCCGGGCGGGGCTGGGGAGGAGCGCGCCACGTGATCCGCCCGTCCGTCTGGCTGTCGGGCGTCGGGACGGGCCTCGCGGCCGTCGCCGTCGTCGGGTGGATCTGGTCGGAGTCGGTCCTGCCGCCGGCCGTCTTCACCGGGCAGGCGGTCGCCTGCTTCGCGGCGGCCGGGATACTCGAGATGCGCCGCGCCCGCGAGGGCTCCCGCATCCTCCCCGACCTGTCGTACTCGATCATCGCGGTCGCGATCGGCGCGGCGATGATGCTGAACGGCGTCGCCTTCGGGCTGTGGCTCGTCCTCATCGGCGCCGGCATCGTCGTCTTCGGCCTCGGCGGTCTCGTCCGCGAGCTCCTCGCCGAGCGAAGGGCCCTGCGATGAGGCGCCGGCGGCTCGTCCTGGGCGCGCTCGTGGTGCTGTTCGGCGCAGCCGCCGTCGTGTTCGCGTTCGCGCCGAGCGGAGGGGCCCAGGGCAAGCCGTCGGTCGGCGCGCCGCCCACGGAGCCCTACCCGCCCGAGCTCGTCGCCGAGGGTCGGGAGCTCTTCGTCGAAGGCTGCTCGACCTGTCACGGCTTCGACGCCGAAGGGATCGAAGGCGTCGCGCCGGACCTGCGCGGCGTCGGAGCGCAGTCGGCCGACTTCTACGTCGGCACGGGGCGGATGCCCCTCGACAAGCCCGGGGACCAGCCTCTCCGCTCGCACCCGGAGTACGAGCAGGAGCAGATCGACGCGATCTCCGCCTACATCGGCTCGCTCGGCGGCCCGGCCGTCCCCGACGTCGCCCCCGAGGCCGGCGACCTGAGCGAGGGTCGCGAGCTCTTCGCTCTCTACTGCGCCGGCTGCCACCAGATCGGCGTCCGCGGCGGTGTCGTGACCGACGCCTTCGCGCCGGACCTCACGCCGGCGACGGCGACCCAGATCGCCGAGGCGGTCCGCATCGGTCCCTACGTCATGCCCGTGTTCGACGAGGAGCTGATCGACGATCAGCAGCTCAACTCGATCGTGCGCTACGTGCAGTTCGCGCAGCATCCCGACAACAAGGGAGGCTGGGGCATCGGCAATATCGGGCCGATCACCGAGGGCATGGTCGCGTGGTTCCTGGGCGGCGTGGCGCTGCTCCTCTGCGCCCGCCTCATCGGCGAGAGGAACGAAGACTAGCGCGCCTATGAGACCGGCCGACCGTATCGTGCTCGCCCTCCTCGTTCTCGCCTCGTTCGCCTCGATCGCCTTCATCGCCGTGTACGTGATGGGGAACGACACGCAGCTCTACGGCATCACGCTCGGGCTCGCGTTCGTCTTCCTCGCCCTCGCCGCCATCGTCGCCGGCAAGAAGATCGTCGACCAGCGCAAGGCCGTGGAGGAGCGGCGTCCCGTCGGCGTCACGCGCGACGCGGAGCAGCTGATGCAGACGGTCGACCGGATCGCGGAGGACACGACCGGCGAGCCGCCGCCTCCGGTCGAGCGGATCTCGCGCCGCACGCTGCTCGTCGGCGTGGCGGGCGCGGGCGTCACGCTCGGCGCCGCGCTGGTCGTGCCCATCGCCTCGATCGGCAAGAAGGTCGGCGACGACATCGTGGACACGCCGTGGGAGGCGGGACGCCTTCTCGTTGACGACCAGGGCAACCCGCTCACGCTCGACGACATCGTCGTCGGCACCTACCTGCCGGCCTTCCCCGAGGGAGCCGACCGGCGCGACCTGGGATCTCCGCTCGTGGTCGTGCGCATCCTGCCCGAGGAGCTCGACCTGCCGCCCGGCCGGCAGACGTGGTCGGTCGACGGGGTGCTGGCGTTCTCGCGCATCTGCCCGCACGCCGGCTGCGCGATCTCGCTCTTCCGCTACCCCCTCTACGAGCCGACGTCGCCGAGTCCGGCGCTCGTCTGCCCCTGCCACTACTCGACCTTCGACGTTCGCAACGGGGGAGAGCGCATCTTCGGCCCCGCGGGCCGTGCTCTCCCGCAGCTCCCGCTCGCTCTCGATGATCAGGGCCGCCTGATCGCGAACGGCGAGTTCTCGTCGCCGCCCGGGCCCTCGTACCTGTCCACGCGCCGCTGGAAGCCGGAGGACAACCCACCGTGAGCGCGCCTCGTTCGACCGCGCAGCGGCGCGGAGGCCGCCCATGATCAGGAAGCTCGTCTTCTGGGTCGAGGACCGCACTGGCGAGTCGTCGTTCATCGCGAAGACGCTGCGCTACGTCTTCCCCGACCACTGGACGTTCCTGCTCGGCGAGATCGCGCTCTACGCCTTCGTCGTCCTCGTCGGCACGGGGATCTATCTGACCTTCTTCTTCGAGCCGAGCTACCAGGAGACGATCTACACGGGCTCCTACGAGCCGCTGCAAGGGGCGCGGATGTCGCAGGCCTACAAGTCCGCCGTCGAGCTCTCGCTCGACGTCAAGGGCGGCCTGCTGATCCGCCAGACGCACCACTGGGCGGCGCTCGTCATGGTGGTCGCGATCGTGCTCCATCTCATGCGGGTGTTCTTCTCCGGCGCGTTCCGCAAGCCTCGCGACCTCACCTACTACATCGGCGTCACGCTCCTCATCCTCGTCCTGATCGAGGGCTTCGCCGGGTACTCGCTCCCGGACGACCTTCTCTCCGGCATGGGGCTCGTGATCGGCTACAGCGTGCTGGTCGCCACGCCGATCGTGGGCATCAACCTCGCGTTCCTCATCTGGGGCGGCGAGTTTCCGGGGACGCAGCACTTCGAGTCGCTGCTCTTCTCTGCCCACGTGATCATCCTCCCGATCCTCATCGGCCTCCTTATCGGCGCCCACCTCCTGCTCATCATGCTCGTTCACCACACGCAGTTCCGCGGCCGCGGGCGCACCGAGCAGAACGTCGTCGGCACGCCGATGTGGCCCGCCCAGGCGTTTCGCTCCGGCGGTCTGATGCTGGCGACGGCGGGGATGCTGCTGCTTCTCGGCGGGCTGGTCCAGATCAACCCGATCTGGCAGTACGGCCCGTACGAGCCCTACATCGGGACGAACGGCGCGCAGCCCGACTGGTACATGGGCTGGCTGATCGGGGCGCTGCGGATCATGCCGCCCTGGGAGGCTCACGTGTTCGGCTACACGATCTTTCCCAACCCCTTCTTCGGAGGGATCCTGCTGCCGACCCTCGTCTTCGCGCTCTTGTACCTGTGGCCGCGGATCGAGCGCAGGTTCACCGGCGATACGGCCGTGCACCACCTCCTCGACCGGCCGCGGGACGCCCCCTGGCGGACAGCGACGGGCGCCGCGTTCCTCTCGTTCCTCGTCCTCTTGTTCGTCGCCGGCGGCGCCGACCGCCTCTACGTCTCGCTCGGAATCCCCTATCCCGGGCTCATCATCTTCTTCCGGGTGATGATCTTCGTGCTTCCCCTCGTCGTCTTCTTCGTTACGAAATGGTCGTGCGAGCAGCTGAAAGCCTCGGAGGCGCATCCGCTGCGAGACTGGACAGGCGGAGTCGTGAGGCGCACGGAGAGCGGCGGCTTCCAGCGCGCCCCGGGCCCGACGGAGAGGAGGTCCTGACAATGGCCGAGGCTGTGACCGAGCACGAGCTGGCGGTCTTCGACGACGCGGCGGCCGTGGCGCAGCACGGGGCCGCGATCATCGCGGAGCGCGCGCGCGCGGCGGTCGGCCTCCGGGGAGCGTGCGTCATCGCGGTGAGCGGCGGCCGCACGCCGTGGGTCGCGTTCGCCGCCCTCGCGGAGGAGGACGTGCCGTGGGAGCACGTGACCGTGTACCAGGTCGACGAGCGGATCGCTCCCGACGGAGACGCGGACCGCAACCTCACCCACCTGCGCGAGAGCCTGCCGGCGGCGGCATTCGGGCGCGTGCGCCCGATGCCCGTCACCGAAGCGGATCTCGAGGCTGCGGCGCGCTCCTACGCGGCGATCCTTCCGCGGCAGCTCGACCTCGTGCACCTGGGGCTCGGAGACGACGGCCACACGGCGTCCCTCGTTCCCGGCGATTCGGTGCTCGAGGTCACGGACCGCGACGTGGCGCTGACCGGCGAGTACAAGGGGAGGCGGCGCATGACCTTGACGTATCCGGCTCTCTCGCGCGCGCGAGAGATCCTCTGGCTTGTCACCGGCGCCGAGAAGGCGGGTCCGCTCGGGCGTCTCCTCGCCTTCGACCCGTCGATCCCCGCGGGCCGGGTTCGGCCCGTGCGCTCGCTCGTCGTCGCCGACGAGGCGGCTGCAAGGAGCGCGACGTGAGCGCGCGCGACCTCATCCCGGAGAACCACGTGTTCGTGCTCTTCGGCGCCACGGGCGACCTCGCAAAGCGCAAGATCCTCCCCGGTCTGTTCCACCTCTGGATGGCAGGGCTGATGCCGGAGAGGTTCCGCGTCATCGGCTCGTCGCCGCGGCAGTGGGCCGTCACGGACGACGCGTTCCGCCAGCACGCCTACGACGCCGTGGCTCAGTTCGGTCGCAGGCGGCCCACGAAGGAGCGCTGGCGGCGGTTCTCCAAGCAGCTCTCGTTCGCCGAGGCCGACGAGGACGACGGATCTCGCCTCGCGGCGGCCGTCGAGCAGGCGGAGCGCGAGCTCCGCGGCTCGCCGCGGCGGCTCTACCACCTGGCCGTCCCGCCCGTGGCGTTCCCGAGCATGGTCGTCATGCTCGGCGCGAGCGGGCTCTCCGAGGGGGCGCGCATCATCGTCGAGAAGCCCTTCGGCACCGATCTCGCGTCCGCCCGGGCCCTCGACCGGACCGTCCACGCCGTGTTCGACGAGTCGCGAGTCTTCCGAATCGACCACTTCCTCGGCAAGGAGTCGGTCGACAACATCCTCGCGTTCCGGTTCGCCAACGGCCTCTTCGAGCCCATCTGGAACCGCGAGCACGTCGTCGCCGTGCAGGTCGACGTGCCCGAGACGCTCTCGATCGAGGGCCGCGCCGCCTTCTACGAGGGGACGGGCGCATTCCGCGACATGATCGTCACCCACCTCTTCCAGGTGCTCGGGTTCGTCGCCATGGAGCCGCCGGTCACGTTCGACGCGGAGACGCTCCGCGACGAGAAGACGAAGGTCTTCCGGGCGCTCAAGCCGCTCGATCCGGCGAACGCCGTGCGCGGCCAGTACCGGGGCTACCGGCGGGAGAAGGGCGTCGCCCGCGATTCGGACACCGAGACGCTTGCGGCCGTGAAGGTCGAGGTCGACAACTGGCGCTGGGCCGGCGTGCCCTTCTACCTCCGCTCGGGCAAGAGCATGGCCGAGAGC
>CAZCIJ010000072.1:0-11127 GCA_964498265.1 uncultured Gaiellales bacterium
TCTTCGAGATGGCGCCGCTAATGAACGGCTGGACGGCGCCCATCATCTTCACGTGCCCCATGTAGTGGATCGACCGCTCGCCGATCGCGCAGTCGAACACGGGGTAGTGCTAGGCCTTCACGGAGGGCGCGCCCACGACGGTGTTGCGCTCGTCGATGAAGGCCACGACCTCCTCGATCTCCGCTGGCGCGTACCCGACCTTCTCCAGCGCCATCGGCACGGTCTTGTTGACGATCGTGATCTCGCCGCCGCCGACGAGCTTCTTCGACTTGACGAGCGAGAAGTCCGGCTCGACACCCGTCGTGTCGCAGTCCATCATGAAGCTGATAGTTCCGGTCGGCGCGATGACACTGGCTTGCGCGTTGCGGAAGCCATGCACCTCGCCGAGGTCAAGCGTGTCGTCCCACGCCTGACGGGCCGCGCGTAGCAGGTCCGCGGGGACCGCGTGCGAGTGCTCGATGTTGCCGACCGCGGCGCGGTGCTTGGCCATCACGCCGAGCATGGCGGCCGCATTCGGCCGGTAACCGGCGAAGGGGCCCATGCGCGCCGCGATCTCGGCTGACTTGCGGTAGCCGCGGCCGGTCATGAGCGCGGTGACGGCTGCGGCGTAGGCTCGGCCTTCGTCGGAGTCGTACGGCAGCCCGCGTGCCATGAGCAGCGCGCCCAGGTTCGCGTAACCGAGCCCGAGCTGACGGTACGCCCTGGCGTTGCGCTCGATCTCGGGCGTCGGGTAGCTCGAGTAGCCGACGACGATCTCCTGGGCGAGAAAGACGGTATGGACGGCGTGCTCGAACGCCTCGACGTCCAGCTCGCCGTCCTCGCGACGGAATTTCATCAGGTTCAGCGAGGCGAGATTGCACGCCGAATCATCGAGGTGCATATATTCGGAACAGGGATTAGAGGCGTTAATTCTTCCAGAATTTGGCGTCGTATGCCATGCGTTGATGGTCGTGTCGTACTGCATGCCCGGATCGGCGCACTGCCAGGCAGCGTCCGCGATCTGCCGGAGGAGCCCGCGCGCCTTGACCGTGCTGACGATCGTCGCGTCCGTGCGCGCCGTGAGGTTCCACTCGCCGTCTTCCTCGACCGCGTGCATGAACGCGTCCGTCGCGCGGACGGAGTTGTTCGCGTTCTGATACTGAATCGACGCCCAGTGCGGCGAGTCGAGCGACATGTCGTACCCGCTCGCGGCGAGGACGCGCGCCTTCTCCTCCTCGGTCGCCTTGCACCAGATGAACTCCTCGACGTCCGGGTGGTCGACGTCGAGCACGACCATCTTGGCAGCCCGCCGGGTCTTGCCGCCCGACTTGATCGTGCCGGCCGAGGCGTCCGCGCCGCGCATGAAGCTGACCGGGCCGGAGGCGTGCCCGCCCTTCGAGAGCTGCTCCTGCGACGAGCGGAGCTTCGAGAGGTTGACGCCGGAGCCCGAGCCGCCACGGAAGATGATGCCCTCGCGCCGGATCCAGTCGAGGATCGATTCCATCGAATCCTCGATCGACAGGATGAAGCACGCACTCGATTGCGGGCGCTCCTCGAAGCCGACGTTGAACCAGACGGGCGAGTTGAACGAGGCGAGCTGGTTGACGAGGATCGCTTTCAGCTCGGCCCGGAACGTCTCCGCGTCGTCACCGTCCGTCAAGTACCCACCCTCGATGCCCCAAGCGGTGATCGTGTCGACGACGCGGCCGACCATCTGCTTCACGCTCCACTCCCGCTCGGGGGTGCCGAGACGCCCGCGGAAGTATTTCTGCGCCACGATGTTCGTCGCCGTCTGCGACCAGAACTTCGGGAACTCGACGCCCTTCTGCTCGAACGCCGGCCCGTCCTTCCCCGGGATGTAGGCGTCTCTGAGCTCCCATTCGATCTCCTCGAACGGGTCGCGGCCGGGAATGGTGAAGTACCGTCGGACGCCGCAGTCGCGGCCCTCGTCGACGACGGCGTTCCTCAGGGCCTCGTCGTCGATTTGAGGTGCGGTTCCTGTCCGTTCCACGGCCGACATGGATTCCTCCCAAGGTTATCGACGTCTGTCCAGGCCCCTACGGGTGTCTGCCTGCCCCGAGGGACGGACTGCGCAGGGTAGCGCGGGGGTCGGATGGAAACCTGCGCGGGCGCCACGCGCCCGCGCCGTGCGGACTCCGCCCCGGGCGGTCGCTATCCGCTACGTAGCTGGCGCCGCACGAGCCAGCCCGCGCCGGCGAGCGCGACCAACCCGACGAGCGCGAGGACCGCGATCACGGCCGCGGGCAGCGAGCTGCCGCCGTCCCCGAGCTCTTGCTCGAGCACCGCGGCCGACGGCGCGGGCGCAGCGCTCTCCTCGTCCGGGACGTACACGGGAGCGGGGTCGGTCGAGTCGAGGCTCGGGCTCGCCGCCGCGGGCTCCCGGCTCTCGCCGCCGTCCTTCGTAGGTTGCGGATCGGGCGTCTGGCTGCCGCCACCAGACGGCTCGCCGCCGCTCGTGCCGCCCCCGCTCGTGCCGCCGCTCCCGCCGCCGGCCCCCGCCGACCCGCCGCCGCCGCCGTCCTCCTCGGCGCGCAGACGTGCCTGGAGAGCGCGCTGGATATCGTCGGCGGCGCTCGAGTAGGCCCGGAGATCCTCTGGGAGCGCCGCGATCGCCTCCCGGTAGCACGGGATCGGGTAGGTACCGTCGATCGTGGCATCGTCGGCCCAGTCGTCGATGATCTGCTCGGCGCACGATCCGGCGGCCGCCGCCGGGGCCAGGAAGAGACCGGCGGCGAGGAGAGAGACGAGGAGGCAGACTGGGCGAACGCGCATCGTCCCGAAACGAGTCGAAGCCAGCTCGGCCATGATAGTGCCCACTCATGTGCAACCTGTAAACACGTTCCTGGACGGTGCCATCTAGCGCTATTCCCACGCCGGCGGTCGTCTCCGAGCCCGGGGCCGGCCGCGAAGAGGTGGCGGACGCGCGCACTCCCAGGGCCGCGACCGCGTGCGCCGGCGTCCTCCTCGTGGGCGTCGCGGGTCTCGTGGGAGTCTCCCTCTTCGCAGGAGGGGGCTCGGGGAGCGCGAGCCTCTTTCCCATCGGCACGGCTGCGGCCGCTCTGCTGCTGGCCGCGGCGACGGCGGCGCTCGCCGGGCTGCTGCCCCGTCCCGCAGTAGGTCGCGCGGGCGCCGTGTGCATCGGGTCCCTCGCCCTCCTGTGCATCTGGAGCGGCGCGTCCATCGCTTGGTCGATCGCTCCCGATCTGTCGTGGGACGCCCTCAACCGGACGCTGGTCTACCTCGTCCTCCTCTGTCTCGGCGTCTTCGCGGGCGCGGCGGTGCGGCGGTCGGCGACGGCGGCAGCCGTCGGGCTCGGGATCCTCGTGGCCGCGACGCTCGCCTGGGCGCTCCTCTCGAAGATCTTCCCCGGCCTCGACGACGACGGCGGCCGGATCGCCAGGCTCCGCGTTCCCGTTGACTTCTGGAACCCGCTCGCGATCGTCCTGGTGCTGGGCCTGCCCGTCGCCCTGTGGATCGCCTCGGATCGCGCGCGCAGGCCGATCCTTCGCGCCGCTGGCGCCGTCTTCCTCTTCGGGCTCTTCGTGGGGATCCTGCTCACGTACTCCCGCGGAGGGATCCTCGCCGGCGCGCTCGCTCTCGTGCTCTGGCTCGCTCTCGCGCGAAACCGGCTGGAGAGCGCCGCCGCGCTCCTGATCGCAGGTCTCGCGGCCGCCGGGGTGTTCTCTTTCGCGCTGCGGCTTCCAGGGGTCGTCGACGACGGCCAGGAGATGTCCGCTCGGGCGTCCGACGGGAGGGCCTTCGCGCTGGCCCTGGGGCTCGGAGCGCTGGTCGTTCTCGGTATCGCCTACGCCGCCGCGCGAGCTGAGGCGCGGCACCCGATCGGGCCGGACGTCCGGGCGGGAGTCGGCCGCATCGCGAAGCTCGCGCTCGTCGTGGCCGTCGCCGGCGCCGTCGTCGTCCTCGGTGCCCGGAGCGAGTCTGCGGGCGACTGGTTCGAGCGGCAGGCCGACGAGTTCGCCAATCCGCCGACCGAGCTGCTCACGCAGAGCTCGTCCCGGCTGACCAGCGTCAGCTCGAACAACCGCTGGGCGTGGTGGAACGAGGCGTGGGACGCCCTTCGCACGGCGCCCCTTCGAGGGACCGGCGCCGCGAGCTTCGAGACCGTGCACCAGCTGCTGCGGCGGGACGCGCTCGTCGTGACGGAGCCGCACAACGTGCCGCTCCAGTTCCTGGCCGAGACGGGCGCGGTGGGCGCCGCGCTCGCGTGCGCCGCGGGACTGGCGGCCCTCCTCGGCTGTTTCGCCGCCGTTCGCCGGGCACCGCCGAGGGAGCGGACGCCCGCGCTCGCCCTGGCGGTCGGCGTGCTCGTCTACGTCGCGCACTCGCTCGTGGACTACGACTGGAGCTTCGTCGCCGCGACGGCCCCTCCGCTTGTCGCCGCCGGGGTCCTTCTCGCCTCGGGTCGAGCTCCGGCGCGCCGCCGCAGCGGTCTTGCGGCGGCGCCGCTCTCGCTCGCGCTGGCGGCGGCGGTTGTGCTCTCGCTCGTCGCTCCGTGGCTGTCCGAGCGGCGAGTCGACGACGCGTACGCGCTCATCGGCCAGGGACGGGCCCGCGCGGGGCTCGAGGCGGCCCGCGCCGCTCGCTCGCTCGATCCGCTCGCGCTCGAGCCGCTCTTCGCGACCGCGAGCGCGGAGACGATGCTCGGAGACCTCGACGGAGCGCGTGCCAGCCTGATACAGGCTGTCGAGCTCCAGCCGCTCGACGCCGACGCCTGGTATGAGCTCGGCGCCTTCGAGCTTCTCGTCGCCGATCGGCCCGAGGCGGCGACCCGATATCTCGAGCGCGGCGCAGAGCTCGACCCCTTCGGCCCCGCTGAGGAGCTGGCCGCCGAGGCTCGCGCCCGGTAGTCCTCTGACGCCGAGCGCGTCGGCTCCAGCTTGCTAGTCCGAAGACGGCGTCCGGCGGAAGAACCGGGCTGTGAGGACGAGCGCTCCCGCTCCCCAGAGAGCCATGACGCCCAAGTTCCATGCCTGGAGGCCGCTGCCCACCGTCTCGGGGTTGAAGGCCGTGACGAGGCCCTCGTTGAGGTGCTCGACGGGGAAGACGTCGGCCCCTGTGCGCATGACGTCGCTGTCGACTGCGAAGAAGTTGCCTGAGATGAAGAACAGCGTGAGCATCACGCCCGTGGCCATCGACATGGCCGCGCTGTCCTTGCGCACGACCAGTGTGAACGCGAACGCCAGACAGCAGAACGAGACGGCGCCGACGAAGAGCGTGAGCACGAGAGCCGGCATCCGTGCGCCGGGGATGGGGACCTCGTAGAGCAGCCGACCAAGCACCGTCAGGACCGCGCTGAGCAGGATCGTGATCACGATCGCCTTTCCGATTCGGCCCGCGATGAACGCCCACGTCGGACACTGGATGGCCCGCCGGGCCGGACCGATCTCGCCGAGTCGAGACGCACCCCGCGGAGGCGACACGAAGCTGTAGCGGGATCGGGGGACCCGACCCCGTGCGCTTCGAAGGCCCTCTAGCTCTTGCGGCCGAGGATGATGGCGAGGTCGGCGCCGAGGAGGTCCTTCGCGCGCATCCCGTCGAGCGGGACGGCTCGCTTCGCCGGCAGACCGAGGTCACGCGCGAGCCGCACGGCCTCCGGGCGCGCGTCCTGCCGGTACATGACGATCGTGCGCTCGAAGTTCCGGCGGGAGGCGTCGGCGACCCCGACGACGGGATACTCGAGCCTCCGCACCTGCTTGGCCGCCGTCGCGGCGGCCCCGGCGCGACCGTTCCCGTTCAGGACGAGCACCTGGGTCTCCGTGCGCGGCTCGAGCTGCCCGGCCGGCTTGGCCTGCTCCGCCTGCGCCTTCGAGGCTGCGTCGTCGGCGAACGGCTTGGCGATGAAGGCGAGCGCGATCACGAGAAGCGCGACGAGCTCGAGCCCGGCGATCGCCGCCGCGGCGATCGCGAGCCGGGGCCAGGGCCGCGCCGTCTCGTCGGCGTAGCGGACGGGGGAGGTCACCGGGAAATCCACGGGAGCGCCTCCTTCGCCGCGGCTGCGCTCGCTCCTTCTCGCCCCGTCAGGCGCGTCAGCGCGCGGAGGAGCCTCCGATCCACTCCCAGGTCGCCTGCAGTCCGTCGTCGAGCCGAGCGCCGGCCTGGAAGCCCAGCGCGCGCTCCGCGATCGACGGATCGAGGCAGCTGCGCTGGAGCTCGCCGGTCCGAGGCGGGGCGAGCCGCGGCGCGACACGGACGCCCGCGACGCGGGCACACGCCTCGAGGAGCTCCAGGACCGACGTCTCCCGGCCGGTACCGACGTTGTACACGCCCGCCCGGGCCTCGGCCGCTGCGAGCGTCGCCGTCACGACGTCGCCGACGAACACGTAGTCTCGCGTCTGCCGGCCGTCGCCGAAGACCCGCGGCGTGCCGCCGGTCGCGAGCAGCCCCAGGAAGATGGCCACGACGCCGGCCTCGCCGTGTGGATCCTGGCGGGGACCGTAGACGTTGCCGAGGCGGAGGGACACGTGCTCGCTGCCGTGGAGGCGGTTGAACGTCGCGAGGTACTCCTCGCCTGCGAGCTTGGCGGCGCCGTAGGGGGAGAGCGGAAGGCGAGGATCGCCCTCCCGTGCTGGCCGCTCGCACTCCCCGTAGATGGCGCCTCCGGTGGACGCGAAGACGACGCGGGTCCCCCGGCGGCGCGCGGCCTCGAGCACGTTGATCGTGCCGACCACGTTGACCTCGCAGTCGAACGCCGGGCGCTCGACCGAGACGCGCACGTCCGGCTGGGCGGCGAAGTGGAAGCAGACCTCGGCTCGTTGCCGGGCGAAGGCGTCGGCGAGCGCCGTCGCGTCGCGGACGTCGACCACGTCCAGCTCGGCGCTCGCGCTGACGTTCTCCCGTCGTCCGCGAGACAGGTCGTCGACGACGACGACGCTGTCGCCGCGCGCGACGAGCGCGTCGACCACGTGCGACGCGATGAAGCCGGCTCCGCCCGTCACGATCGCGCGCACGCCCGGGATCCTACTCGTGCCCCGTCCGGGAACGACCGTGCGCCAGCACGGCAGGGGCTCACTCGTCCGGGGGTCTCTGCGACAATGCGGCGCGACCGTGCGAGGCCACAAAGGATTACTCGTCCTGCTCCTGGTCACGGCGGCGGCGCTCGCGGCCGGGCTCATGCTCACCTCGCGGGACGACTCCAAGGCCGCCTCCCCGGAGCCCCGCGCGGATGTGGCTCCAGCGGAGACTGTCCGGCCCGAGGAGACGCAGAGGGTGGAGGAGTCGCCGCCTCCGGTCGACGCTCGTACGGGGCTCGCCTACGACGAGGATGCGAGGCGCGTCAAGCTGTCGCTCTCCGGTGGCTCGTACATCGCCGTGGACGCGGACTCGGGACGCGTGCTGATCGCCCGTCGCGATCGGCAGAAGCGCGCGATCGCCTCGCTCACGAAGATGATGACGGCGCTGCTCGTGATCGAAGCGGGCGATCTCGATCGGACGATCGCGATCCCGTACGTGGCGACCCAGGTCGAGCCGAACAGCGCGGGTCTCGTCGCGGGGCAGGAGCTGACGCGGCGAGTTCTGCTGTGGTCCACGCTCCTCGAGTCGGAGAACGACTCCGCCACGGCACTGGCCTACGACGGCGGAGACGGCTCGCTCGCCCGCTTCTTCCGCAAGATGAACGCCCGCGCGCGCCAGCTCGGCATGACGGACACCCGCTATCGGAGCGCGTCGGGCCTGCAGGACGAGGGAAACTGGTCGAGCGCGCGCGACCAGGCGATCCTCGCTCGAGCGGCCCTCGAGGATCGGTCGTTCGCGACGGTCGTCTCGTCCCCGCGCAAGCGGCTCGCATGGCCGGCGCCGACGAACGCCCGCGAGCTCGTGAACCACAACGAGCTGCTCTCGACCTATCGAGGGGCGTACGGGGTGAAGACCGGCTTCACGCACAGAGCGGGGAACTGCCTCGCCGCCGCCGTGCGCCGAGACGGCCATTCGGTCATCGCGGTCGTCCTCGGGTCCGACAGCGTCTACACGGACATGCCGCGGCTCCTCGACAAGGCCTTCGCCCTGCTGCGCGCCGAGGACGAGGCGCTCCCGGACGCCGCGTAGTCGCCGTGTTCGTCTCGTTCGAGGGCATCGACGGGTCAGGGAAGTCGACGCAGGCGGCGCTTCTCGCAAAGGCCCTGCGCGACGAGGGCCGCGACGTGATCGCCACTCGAGAGCCGGGGGGGACACAGGCGGGCGAGCGCATCCGGGGGCTGCTCCTTGGCGACAGCGTCCTCACACCCTGGACCGAGGCGGCGCTCTTCGCCGCCGCCCGTGCGCAGCTCGTCGACGAGGTGATCCTCCCGGCGCTCGAGCGGGGAGGGGACGTCGTATGCGACCGCTTCGTGGACTCCTCGCTCGCCTACCAGGGCCTCGCCCGCGGCCTCGGGCTCGACGACGTGCTCGAGCTGAACCGGCTCGCGACCCGCGGCGTCGTCCCCGACCGCACGGTCTTGCTCCTGCTTGCGCCGGACGAGGCCCTGCGCCGTGCCGGCGCGCGACCGGACCGGATCGAGCGGGAGGGCATCGCCTTCCTGGCACGAGTGGACGCCGCCTATCGGGAGCTGGCGGAGCGCTTCCCGGAACGGATCCAGATCGTTGACGCGACCCTGCCCCGCGAGGCGGTCGCGACGATCGTCCTCAATGATGTTCGCGCCCGTTCCTGAGCAGGAGGAGGCGAAGCGGCTCCTCCTCGCCGCGCTGGAGGAGGGTCCCGCGCACGCGTACCTCTTCCACGGCCCGCGAGGAGTGGGCAAGCGGCGTGCCGCCTTCGCGTTCGCCGCCGCGCTCCTCGGGGACGGAGAGCGCGTCGAGCACCGCGCTCATCCCGATCTCTACGTCGTCGAGCCGCTCGGAGATCAGATCCGGATCGACGCCGTGCGCGAGCTTCGCCGCGACCTGCACATGCGTCCGTTCGAGGCATCGCGGCGCGTCTACCTCGTTCTCGGCGCCGACCTGATGAACGAGGACGCGGCCGACGCGCTGCTCAAGGACCTCGAGGAGCCGCCGGAGTACGCGCTGATCGTGCTCGTCGCGTCTCAGATCTCGCGCCTCCCCGAGACGATCCGCTCGCGCTGCCAGCACGTCCCGTTCCGCCGGCTCTCGCGACGGGCGATCGAGGGGCAGCTCGCGGAGATGCGTCCGTCGCTCGAGCCCGAGGAGCTCGCGGCGCTCTCGCGGATCGCCGGTGGACGGCTCGACCGGGCAGAGCGTCTCCTCGATCCCGCTGTGGCGTCACGTCGCGCCGAGCTCGTCGAGGTGGCACGCTCCGTCTACCGGGACGACCGCTTCGACCCCGGCGCCGCGGCTCGGGTCATCGTCGACGCTGCGCGGGCCGCGGGCGAGGCGGCCGCACGCGCCGACGCCGAGAGCGCCGAGGGCACCGCGCGCGAGCGCGAGCAGCGCGCGCGGCGAATTGCGAGGGGGGTGGAACGGGACGAGATCCACGAGGCGCTCGACCTCCTCGCGACCTGGTTTCGAGACGTGCTGGCAGCCTCCGTCGATGCCCCGGCCGTCGCTCTCAACGCCGACCGGATCGCAGAGCTCGCCGAGGACGGGAGCCTGCTGACGGTGGAAGGAGCTGCGCGCACGGTCGAGGCGCTCGTCGAGACGCGGCGGGCGTTCGAGCTCAACGTGAGCCCCCAGCTTGCGCTGGAGGCGCTCTTCATCCGCCTGCGCCGTGCCGGACCCCTGAGGTCGCTCGCGGACCTCTCACGGCCACCGTGACGCCGGCCGCGCCCTGCGTGTAAACATCTCGCTATGGCAGAGGCAATCGGGGTCGTCTTCTCGCCCGGGGGGAAGGTGTACTCCTTCGATCCGTGCGGGCTCGAGCTGGCCTGGAACGACAAGGTCATCTGCCAGACGGCGCGGGGCAAGGAGCACGGGCGCGTCGTCCAGGCCAACTACACCATCCCGGACGAGGAGCTGAAGGGCCGCCTCAAGCGGGTCGTGCGCCGGGCAACCGAGGAGGACGAGCGGCAGGTGCGCGAGAACCGCGAGGAGGCGAAGCGGTCGATGGCCGTCTTCCGCGAGGTGATCGCCGAGCGCAACCTCCCGCTCAAGCCCGTGACCGCGGAGGTCGTCTTCGACGGCTCGCGTCTCGTCTTCTCGTACGGCGCCGAGGGGCGCGTCGAGACGCGGGCCGCCCAGGAGGAGCTCGCGCGGCGTCTGCGGAGGCGGGTCGAGCTGCGCTCCGTCGGCCCGCGAGAGCAGGCTCGCCTGTGCGGCGGGTACGGCCTCTGCGGCACCCAGCTGTGCTGCACCCGCTTCCCCTCCCACGAGCAGCCGATCGCGCTCCGGATGGCCAAGGAGCAGGATCTGCCGCTCTCGTCCGGTCGCATCACCGGGCTCTGCGGGCGGCTGCGCTGCTGCCTCGCGTTCGAGCACCCCCTCTACAAGAGCTTCCGCGACCGGGCGCCGCGCGTCGGCGCGCGCGTCGAGACTCCGCACGGCCAGGGGGTCGTCAAGGGCTACGAGGTGCTGAAGGACGCCTGCGTCGTCGAGCTCGGCGACAGGAAGGTCGACGTCGAGCTCGGCGATCTCCGCGACCTCGACGAGGGCGCCCGCTCAGGTCGGTCGCGAGAGGCGCCGGAGGGCTCTGCGGGTCGCTAGCCGGGCTGCGGCCCGGCGGACAGCACGACCTCGAACTCGAGCAGCTGCGACGCCGTTCCGACCGGGCCCTGCTGGCCGCTCCGCTCTCCGCCGGCGTGGCCGCGGGTGAACGCTGCGCTGTCCACCCAGGCCCGGAACGCCTCCTCCGATTCCCAGCGCGTGTAGACGAAGTAGCGCTTCTCGCCGGCCGTGGGCCGCAGCAGCTCGAAGCCGAGGAACCCGGGCATCCGCTCGACCTCCCCCCGCCGTGCCCGGAAGCGCTCCTCGAGCGCCTCGCCCCGGCCCTCGGGAACCTCGATCGCGTTGATCTTGACGACGCTCATCCGCTCCTCCTCTGGCCGCCTGATCCGCCGTTCGTCCCCGGTCATCCTGACGGATCGTCCCTCGGCCGGCGCGCGGCGCTAGTATCGAACCAGCCTGCCGACGTAGCTCAGCTGGTAGAGCACATCATTCGTAATGATGGGGTCGGGGGTTCGAGTCCACGCGTCGGCTCTCTAATCTGCAGGGATTTTCCTGGAA
>CAZCIJ010000072.1:11137-11870 GCA_964498265.1 uncultured Gaiellales bacterium
CGCTGTCACGCGCAGTCACCCGCTTTCCGGTCAACCAAGCCGAAAACGCTGACAGGGCAGGACTGGCTGTGACGCCAGTCCATAACTCGTAATGATGGGGTCCGGGGTTCGAGTCCCCGCGTCGGCTCTCCGCACAAGCCAAAACGGCCTGGTATTCGGTCTTTTACCGCGCCGGATCAGCGAGCAGTAGCGAAGCGACTCTCGACCGGGTTGCCGTCCGACTTCGGTCGTGGCCTGGACCCCCGCAACCCTGTGGGGGCGTAGTGGGAGGAGGGGTCGAAAACGTCCACTTCCGTGGACAGGCCGGAATCCACGCTCCGGTTACGGCGCCAGATAAGGTGACAACCAGGCGCTCGAGTCAAACGCCAGACGCTCGACCCTGTCCGCGGGCTCGAGCACGGCCCGGCCTTCAGCCACGGCCGCTATCCTGGTTCACCCACGCACGGCCCGCGCCCGCCCGTTCGCCGAGAGCGTCTCCACGAAACGGAGTGACTACCCGTGGGTCTCCTCGGCGCAACCTACTGCTCCGAGCACTGCAAGACGCCGGGCGCCGCCCCCGTGGCCCGCCCGCCGCCTGGAACGGCCGCCTCTCCTCCTCAGACCGTCGTAGCAGTGACCGTGTTCGTGACCACGCGGCCGTGTTCCCTGCTCGCCGGCTCCGCGCCGTCGACACAGAACGACGCAGCGCGGGTGTCAAGTAGCGCGGGTGTCGAGTAGGGTGGGCGCAGGGATG
>CAZCIJ010000073.1:0-10399 GCA_964498265.1 uncultured Gaiellales bacterium
GCGGTAGTGAACGCGCTGGGCTCGGGCATTCTGGAGACGCGAGTGCTGCTGGCGTTCATGCCGCGAATTGCGCAGGCGCTGCTCGGCGAACCGCTGAAGCTGCCGAACATCGCGACATGGTGGTGCGGGCAGCCGTCCGAGCGGGCCTATGTGCGCGACAACCTCGACCGGATGATGATCGGCCGCGCGCTGTCGTCCGGTCAGCCGTTCGAGATGGACGACACGACCGTTCTCGGCGGCAGGCTCTGACCGCCGGCGAGCACCTTCGCCGCCTCCCCGTGTCGATCCAGGAGCGAGAGGGCCTCGTCGAGCGCCGTGGGCGCGTAGTACTCGAAGCTGGCCGGGTACACCCAACCCTCCTCTCCGGCCGGGCCGCGTCGCCCGACCTAGCGAGTGACCTCTTGAGCATATCGCTAGGGTTCTGTCATGAGGTTCGGATCCGTCGACGAGGTCGAGCAGGCGCTCCGGAGCGCCTCCTACCTGCCCGACCACGGTCTCGCCACGGCGATCTTCCTCGCGCTCTCGATGCGCCGGCCGCTGCTGCTCGAGGGCGAGCCGGGCGTGGGGAAGACCGAGGTCGCGAAGACGCTCGCGCGCGTCCTCGAGGCGGAGCTCGTGCGCCTCCAGTGCTACGAGGGCATCGACGCCTCGCAGGCGCTGTACGAGTGGGACTACTCCCGGCAGCTCCTCTACGCCCGCGCGCTCCAGGGCGGCGAGCTCGATCCGAAGGAGCGCGTCCACGAGCTGTACGGCCCCGAGTTCCTGCTCGAGCGCCCGCTGCTCAGGGCGATTCGCGGCGGCTCCGGCTCCGTGCTCCTCATCGACGAGCTCGACCGTTCCGACGACGAGTTCGAGGCGTTCCTGCTCGAGGTGCTCTCGGACTTCACCGTCACGGTGCCCGAGCTCGGGACGATCCACGCCGACGAGCCGCCGGCGGTCGTCATCACGTCCAACCGCACGCGAGAGCTCCACGACGCGCTGAAGCGCCGCTGCCTCTACCACTGGATCGACTTCCCCGACCTCGAGCGCGAGGTCGACATCATCAAGCTCCGGGTCCCGGGGGTCTCGGACGCGCTCGCCCGCGCCGTGGCCACCGCGGTGTCCTCGCTCCGGGGCCTCGACCTGATCAAGCCGCCCGGCGCCGCGGAGGCGATCGACTGGGCGGCGGCGCTCAACCTGCTCGGAGCCGAGAGCGCGAACGGCGACGCGGCCATTGAGACCCTCGGCTGGGCCGTGAAGAACCACGACGACCTGCTGCGGGTCGAGAGGGCTCTGCCCGGCCTGCTCGCCGAGTAGAGGGTCCTGCGATGCCCGAGCAGCGGCTCGTCGAGTTCGGGCGGCTGCTCCGCCGGGAGGGCGTGGCGGTCGGCACCGGCCAGATCAACGACTTCTGCGAGGCCGCGTCCATCCTGCCCCCGGAGGACCTGTACTGGGCGGGCCGCGGCACGCTCGTGGCCAGGCGGGACGACCTCCCGGTCTACGACCGCGTGTTCCGCGTGTTCTTCGGAGGCGAGGCCCCGGCGCCGCCGCACGAGCCTCCGCCGGCGCGTGTCCGCGCCGGCAGCTCCGACGAGGCAGAGCAGGCCGCCGAGGGCGACCAGGACGTCGAGCCGGAGGCGCTGCTCGCCAGCGAGGTCGAGGTGCTGAAGGACAAGAGCTTCGCCCGGTGCACGACCGAGGAGCTCGCACAGCTCGCCGAGCTGATGACGCGCGTCAAGCTGGCCGTCCCAATGCGGCGCTCGCGGCGGCGCCAGCGCGCGAAGGGCGGCTCTCCCGACCTGCGCCGGACGATTCGGCGCTCGTTCCGCACGGGCGGGGAGCCCGTCGAGCGGTTCTTCCGCGAGCGCCGTCTCCGGCGCCGCCGGCTCGTGCTCTTCCTCGACGTCTCCGGCTCCATGGCCTCGTACTCCCGGGCATTGCTCGTCTTCGCCCATGCGGCGCTCCGCGCCGATCCCCGCTGGGAGGCCTACTGCTTCGGCACGCGGCTGACGCGACTCACGCGCGTGCTCGCGACGGCGAATCCCGACGCGGCGCTCGAGCAGGCCACCGAGGAGGTCTTCGACTGGGACGGCGGCACGCGCATCGGCGAGTCGATCAAGCATTTCCTCATGACCCAGCCGGAGATCGCGCGCGGCGCCGTCGTCATCGTCTGCTCGGACGGGCTCGAGGTCGGTGACCCGAGGCTGCTCGCGGCCCAGATGGCGCGCCTCTCGCGCCTCGCCTACCGGATCATCTGGCTGAATCCGCTCAAGGAGGATCCCTCCTACGAGCCGCTCGCCCGCGGCATGGCGGCCTGCCTGCCGTACATCGACGTCTTCCTCTCGGGTCACAACCTCGCAAGCCTGGAGGCGCTCGCCGCCGAGCTCGCCGAGGTGTAGAGGCCGGAGGCCACCCGCCAGCATGCGCGCGCGCGTTGCCCCGCCATGATCCTCGTCGCCGCGATCGTCGCAGCTGTTCTCTGGATTCCGAGCCCGTGGAGCTGGATCGTCGTCGCCGCCGCCGGAGTCGTCGAGATCGGCGAGACGATGTTCTGGTACTGGTACACGAATCGCCGGAGGGCCACGGTCGGCGCCGAGACCCTCCTCGGCCGGAGCGCCGAGGTCGTCCTGCCCTGCTATCCGGACGGGCAGGTGCGGCTCGACGGCGAGCTCTGGCAGGCACGCTGCGACGAGGGCGCGGCACGCGGCGGGCGCGTCGTCGTGACCGGCCGGGACGGCCTCGTCCTTCTCGTCAGGCCGAGCGACGACTGATCCCCGGCGAGGGCCCCAGCATTTGATCGGACGTTCCGATCTAACGTCTAGACTCGCCTGGGGATGACGATCGTCGAGTCCGTCGACCGTACCGTGCGCCCGGTCCTCGACAAGGGCTTCCTGGCGCTCGACGGAGCTCTGGCCACCGACCTCGCCGTCGTGAACGGCGCACGGGTCTCCTTCAACAGCGAGGCGCAGGAGATGACCGACCGCGACGCGGGCTTGATCCGCTTCCTCATGCGCGAGCGGCACGGCTCGCCCTTCGAGCACGGTTACTTCCGCTTTCTCGTCAAGGCGCCGATCTTCGTCGTCCGGGAGCACCAGCGTCATCGCGCGGGGCACAGCTTCAACGAGTGGAGCGGCCGCTACTCGAAGCTCGAGGCCGAGTTCTACGTCCCGGACTTCGTCCGCGCGCAGGTCGGAAAGCCGGGCGCGTACACCTTCGAGCCGGTCGACGACGCTACCCGGGAGCTCGCGCGCAGCGCGATCGAGCAGGCCGCGAGGCATGCCTTCGGCACCTACGAGCGGCTGCTTCGCCATGGTGTCGCGAAGGAGGTCGCTCGCTCGGTTCTGCCCCTCGCGACCTACACGAAGTACTACTGGAGCTGCAACCCGCGCAGCCTCATGCACTTCTGCTCGCTCCGCAACCACGAGGCGGCGCAGTACGAGATCCGGGAGTACGCAGCCGCTGCCGAGGACTTTCTCGCGCAGGCGATGCCCGTCACGCACGCCGCCTTCGTCGAAAACGGCCGCGTCGCTCCCTAGATGATTGATTCCGAATGCCTCGCACCCCCGGCTGGGGGCCTGCACACGGTGCATCGCGCCCGCCTCGATCGGCATCAAGGTACTCCAACCTTGACGCCGATCGAGTCGACCACGCTGCTTGGTGCATGCCCTCCCCGCGGGCACGCCCATTCGGAATCAATCATCTAGACGGCGCGCGAGGGCGCTCAGGCCGGCGGCGCGGCGACCGGGCCGTCGAGCAGCCAGCCCGAGGGAGGCTCGCCCGGCATCACGGCTACGACGACCCAACGGTCGTATTCGGTGAGCGGGTAGGGAGCGTTCAGCCAGACGTTGCGGGCCTCGCCGTGCTCGTCGACGACGAACCGACCGCACCGGGCGGCGAGCGTCGTGCCCTTCGTCATCCAGACTTCGTAGACACCGCCCTCGGGCAGCGGCGGCAGTCCCTGCACGTCTCCCAACATCGCCCAGTTCCCGGCCCGGTCGACCGGGAGCACCTCGATCACCATCCGGGTGCCGGAGGGGCCGCTCGGGGTCGCGTTCAGCGTGAGCACCTCGGCGACGGGCAGGCCGTCCTGGCTGTCTCCGGCCCAGAAGCCGATCCCGAAGGCAGCCCCCGCGATGGCGGCGGCGAGCGCGAGGGCTCCGACGAGACGCCGCCTCCGGGACGCCGACCGCTCGCGGGGAATGGCGAGGATCCGCTCGGTGAGCGAGTCCGGCACCTCGGGAGGTGCCGGTACGGAGCGAAGCGCCTCGTGGGCCGCGCGCAGCCGCTCGCGCTCGGCTTCGGGAACGTCGTCGGCGACGAGGTCGCGCAGGTCGGGCCGGTCGTTCACCGCGGCGTGTCCTCGAGCATCGTCGCGAGCCGTGCGAGCCCAGCCCGCGTCCGTGTCTTCACGGTTCCGAGCGGGACGTCGAGGTAGCTTGCCACCTCGCTCTGGGAGAGCCCGCTCCAGTACGCGAGCTCGAGGACGACGCGCTCTCGCTCGGGCAGCCGCTCGAGCGAGGCCTGGACGCGCCACGCGAGCCAGCTGTGCTCGGCGAGCTCGGCTGGACCGGCCTCGCCGGAGGCCTCCTCGACCGGCTCGTCGACGAGCTGGTCGACGCGCTGGCGGGCACGGTCGATGATCGCGTGGCGGGCCACGGCGAACAGCCATGCCGAGCCCGTGCCGCGCTCGGGGCTGAAGCTCTTGGCGGAGCGCCAGACCGCGGCAAAGGTGTCCTGGGCAGCGTCCTCCGCACGTCCGTGGTCGCCGAGCATACGCAGGGCGAGGCCGAGCACCGGGCGCGCGAAGCGCCGGTAGAGCTCCTCGAACGCAGCCCGATCTCCCCGACCGACGCTGACGATCAGGTCCGCGTCGCTCCGCCGCGGCTCAAGGCCGAAGGGCGCAGCCTGCAAGGTTCCCGACGTGGCGAGTCCCATCCCCTTCGCATGTACGAGCGACCGCAAGAGCCGGTTTGGTCGGCCCTGGGTTCCACCGGAGATACGCGTCCACGAGGAGCACAGACTACGGTGGGGGAGCGACGGCACGTCCCCCGTCGACGAAGATCGTCGAGCCCGTGACGAAGTCCGCCTCGACGAGGTAGAGGACGGCCTCGGCGACGTCGTCGGGAGAGCCGATTCGTCCGAGGAGGTTCTCCCGCGCCCGCTTCGCGACCAGATCGGGCTGGGTCGCGACCGTTCCCGGGGCGATCCCGCAGACCCGGATCTCGGGGGCGAGCGTGCGCGCGAGCACGCGCGTCAGCATCGCCTGCGCAGCCTTGGCCGCGCAGTGGGCCGACAGCAGAGGCCAGGGCTGATAGGAGGCCACGTCCTCGATCATGATCACGAGCCCGAGCTCCGAGCGGCGCAGGTACGGGATCGCCGCCTGCGTGACGAAGAAGCTCCCCTTCGCGGCG
Source organism: uncultured Gaiellales bacterium (assembly GCA_964498265.1). Taxonomy (GTDB): domain Bacteria; phylum Actinomycetota; class Thermoleophilia; order Gaiellales; family Gaiellaceae; genus CAZCIJ01. Next base: position 5,391 of record CAZCIJ010000073.1, read on the forward strand.
GCGCCGAACGCTTCGTCCCAGATCTCCTCGGTGACGTCCTCGACCGGCCGCATGACGAAGCCGTCGGCGGCCCCGTTGACGAGCAGGTCGAGCCCCCCGAGCTCCGCGGCGGCCCGTTCGACGAGCGCCCGCGCCTGTTCCGGCCTCGCGACGTCGCCGTCGGCTCGCCCGGCCGCCAGCACCGCGAAGCCGTGGTCCTCCAGGCGGGCGGAGACAACGCGGCCCACGCGACCCGTGCCGCCGGTGACGAGGGCCCTGCGACGCTCCACGCGGGGAACGATAAGCTCTCCGCCGCAACGGAAGACGGGAGGCGAATGGCGACGCTAGCGTTCAACCACGAGGAGATCGCGCCGGTCGAGCTGCGGCCGGAGCTCTACGAGATGGACGGGATCTCCCGCGCCACGGTCGAGGCGCACCGTCAGCTCTACGAAGGCTACGTCAACAAGCGCAACGAGATCCTCGCCAGGCTCAAGGACGTCGAGGTCGGCGCCGCCAACCAGGTGTACTCGGAGATCCGCGCGCTGAAGGTCGATCTCACCTTCGCGATCGGCGGGGTGAAGAACCACGAGATCTACTTCGGTCACCTCGGCGGCGGAGGCGGGGATCCTGCCGGCGCGGCCCGCGACCTCATCGAGCGTGACTTCGGCTCTGTCCAGGCGTGGCGGCAGGACCTCAAGGCGACGGGCATGGCGGGCCGCGGATGGGCCTGGACCGCGTACGACTGGGACGAGGGGCGTCTCTTCAACTACGTCGGCGACGCGCAGAACACGTTCCCGATGTGGAACGGGACGGCGCTCGTCGCGCTCGACGTCTACGAGCACGCCTACTTCCTCGACTACCAGACCGACCGCGCCTCCTACATCGACGCGTTCTTCGCCAACCTCGACTGGGGCGTCGTCAACGACTGGATCGCGCGCTACGGCATTCCGCTCTAGGGGGTTGTCCGGAAACCCCGGTGCGTTCGGGACTCGCGCACGGGCGTGCCCGGGAAGGACGCAGGGAGCGTCAGTATGCAGGTCATATTGGCGCGACTGAGGACGCCGCCAGGCACGCTCACGCACCGCCTCCCGCGTGGCGGGGTTTCCGGACAGCCCCCTAGAACGTCGGCGCGCCCGCGCCTCGGGAGGGCCGCGAGCGGCGCGGCGCAGGGCGGGACAGCGTGAGAGAGGCCGGCCTCATCGCGGCGGGCTACGTTCTCGGAAGCCTTCCCTGGGGCTACTGGGTCCCTCTCGCCGTCAAGCGGGTCGACATACGGTCGCTCGGGAGCGGCAACGTCGGCGCGACCAACGTCTGGCGCTCGTTCGGCTGGAAGCTCGGCCTGCCGGTCCTCTTGCTCGACGTCGCCAAGGGCGCGGGGGCCGCCCTTCTCGGGCGCCTCGTCGACGACGAGCTCACGGGCGTGCTCGCCGGCGCCGCCGCGCTCGCCGGTCACTGGCGGCCGCTGTTCCTCGGCTTCCAGCGCGGCGGCAAGGTGGTCGCGACCACGGGCGGGGTCGGGCTGGCCGTCGCTCCGCTCGCCACGCTCTGCGCGTTGGGGGTCTGGATCGCCGTGTTCCTCGCGACGCGCTACGCGTCGGTGGCCTCGATCGTCGCGGGGGCGTCCCTGCCCTTCTTTGCGCTCGCGTTCGGCGCGTCCTGGCCGGTTCTCGGGTTCACGATCGGCGCCGCGGCCGCGATCGTGCTCCTGCATCGCGCCAACATCGGCCGCCTCGCCCGCCGCCAGGAGCCGCGCGCACGCATGCCGGTGGTGCGCGGACGCAGGGCGCAGGCACCCTTGTAGGGGCCTGATGAGCAGCTTCACCCGTGACGAGCTCGATCGGCTGGGCCGGCTGTGGCGGCGGATGCTCGAGCATCGCTTCCTGCGAGAGGCGCGCGAGGGAACGATCGCCGACGAGGCGTTCGTCGGCTGGCTGCGGCAGGACTACCTCTTCGTCGAGGCGAGCGTCGGCTTCGTCGCCGGGCTCCTGGCCCGCGCGCCGCGGCGGCACTATGACCTCCTCGGCGACGCGATCGCCGCGCTGCGGGGCGAGCTGCGCTTCTTCGAGCGGGAGGCCGCAGCGGTGGGGAGCGACCTCGCCGGCGTCGCTCCGGCCTTCACGACGTCGGCGTACGTCCACTTCCTGCGCGCGACAGCCGCCTCGACCTACGAGGAGGGTCTGACCGTGCTCTACGCGGCCGAGAAGGCCTACCTCGACTCCTGGAGCGGCGTGCGGGCCGGCATCGATCCCGGCTCGAGGTGGTTTCCGTTCGTCGAGAACTGGACGGCGCCCGGGTTCGAGCGCTACGTCGCCGCGCTCGGGACAGCGCTCGACGAGACCGCTTCGGAGGCCAGCCCTGCGCAGCGCGAGCGGATGAGCGCCGCATTCGAGCTCACCGCGCTCTACGAGCTGGCCTTCTGGGGGATCCCGTTTGGCGACGAGCTCCGCGCATTGCCCTAGGGGGCTGTCCGAAAACCCCGGTGTGTTCGGGACTCGCGCGTGAGCGTGCCCTGGGAAGGACACAGGGAGCGTCAATGTGCAGGCCATATTGGCGCGACTGAGGACACCGCCAGGCACGCTCACGCGCCGCCTCCGGGCATGGCTGGGTTTTCGGACAGCCCCTAGGCACGGGGCCCTTCGAGCCAGTCGCGGAGCTCGCTGTGGCGGGAGGCGCGCTCGCCGGATGCGAGCTCGCCGCGTAGCTCTCTGATCGTCCCGGCGCGCTCGGCAAGCACGTCGTGGTTGTGGATCGTCTCGAAGTTGACCTGCGTCGCCTGCACGAAGTCGTCGTCGGCGAGCAGGTCGTACGTCTCGAGCACCGTGCCGATCATGAGACGCACCGCGTCCTCGACGAACCGCGGTTGCAGGTGGGCGTGCTCGACCACGAAGAGCTCGTCGGGGCGCTTCAGCAGCTCGTAGATGGGCGAGCTCATGGAGCGCTCCACGATCTCGACGAGGTCCTCGCCGCGCAGGCGCAGGTCCGTGCCCACGAGCAGTGTCCCGCGCCCGCGCTGGTTGTGCGTCGCCAGCGGGACGACGTCGAGGATGCGCTCGACGTCGTCGCCGTCGAAGCCGGCCTCTTCGAGGCGAGACGCGGCCCGCTCGCGCACGAGTCCCTGCGCGCACGGGCAGGCGTTGATCCCCGTCGCCTCGACCCCGATCACGCGCCGCGTGCCGCGCGGCGAGGCCGTGGCCAGCCCGATGAGCGTGATGAGCTCCTGCGTGCGCAGCCGGCTGACCGGCGTGACGCGCTCGAGCGGGTAGCGCGCGGCGATTCGCACCTCGGCGCGCAGCGCCCGCTGGCGCTCGAGGATGTGCTCGGCGATGTGCTCGGCGAGGCGCTCGACCAGCAGCTTCTCTCCCATGACGACCTCGTCGATCGCTTCCTCGAACAGCTCGGGGAAGCGAGACATGTGGACGCCCTTCTGCGCAGGGTCGAGATCGACGAAGCCGTCGATCGTCGCGGCCACGAGCGCTTCGTCGGGCCCGTGGCGCATCCGGACGGCCTTCTGCACGCCGGTCACGCCCGCTCGCGAAAGACCGATGCGCACGTCGGGCACGGATGCCTGCAGGTCCTTCCCGAAGACCGTCTCGCTCATCGCCAGAACGCTAGACGATCGGTTCCGGACGGCGCGCCCATTCGGGATCGATCGTCCAAGCGAGCTCTCGCGCGGCATCGCCTGCCGCGCGCCGCCCGCTCACCTCAGCAAGCGCGACAGCCGCCGGTCCTTCAAGACCCGGCCGTGCGTCTGGCACTCCGGGCAGTAGTAGATCGTGTGCTCCTCGAAGTCGACCCTCGCGATCGGGGCCGCGCAGCTGGGACAGGGGGCTCCCAGGCGGTTGTGGACGCGGTAGACCTTGGCGTCCGCGGCGCCCCGCTCGCGAAGGGCGAGGCCGCGGGCGAGCTCGTCCCGGACGGCCGCCGCGAGCCGCTCGACCTCCTCGGGAGCGAGGTCGGTCGAGAGCCCGTACGGAGACAGCCTCGACGCATGGAGGATCTCGTTCGACCACGCCCGGCCGATGCCCGCGAGCGCACGCTGGTCGCGCAGGAGCGGTTGGAGCCGGCGCGGCTCCGCGGCCAGGATCTCACCGAGGGTGGCCGTGTCGACGTCGTTGGCCTCCGGCCCGAGATGGGAGAGCTCGGCCTCGAGCGCCCCGGATTCGAAGAGGCCTACCCTAGCGCGCTTCTTCGCGCCGGCCTCCGTCAGCACGAGCTGATCGCCGGACGAGAAGCGGAGCCGGAACGCCGGCGTCTTCGGACCCTTCTCGCCCGGGCCGAGCATGCGGAGCCGGCCGGCGGACATCAGGTGGACGTGGAGGACCAGATCGGCGTCCACGACCGGGAAGAGGAGGTGCTTCCCGCGCCGCCGGGCACCCGCGAGCCGTCTGCCCTCCAGCGCGTGGAGCGGCGGGTCCACGGTCTTCAGCGTCGCGACGTGCGCAGGCCCCGCACGCTCGATGGGGGCGGCGCCGACGGGCTCGTCGAGCGCGCGCCGCAGCGCCTCGATCTCCGGATACTCAGGCGTCTACTGCCCCGCTTGGCCTGCGGGCTCGAGGCCGATGACGGGCGTCCCGTCGGGCCCGGTCGGAGGCGCCGGCTCGCCTTGCTGCCCGCCCGGCTCCGCGCCCGGGATTGGCGCCGCGCCGCTCTCGGGCTCGAGACCGATGATCGGCGTCTCACCCGGGGCGGCGGGTTCCGAGCCGACGTCCGGCGTCGCGGGCTGCTCCTCGACCGCGGGCTCCTCGGCGACGGCGGCCTCCTCGGCGACGGGCTCAGAGGGGGGCTCTTCGGGCGGCTGCGCCGTCGTGACGATCTGCCGCGTCGGATCGAGCTCCTCGGCGGGCTCCTGCTCCTCCTTCTCGGCCGGCGGGGCCTCGTCGCCCGAGGCCGGCGCGCCGCCGCTCGGGGCGGGCGCCCCTCCCTCCGAGCCGCCGCCCGCCGGCGGCTGCTCAGGGGTGGAGGAGGTCGAGGGCTCCTGACCGTGCGCCGGCTTGGTCGCCCTGATTGGCTCGTCACTCTCGGACGCAGGA